>JAFSWK010000137.1 GCA_017444505.1 Rhodocyclaceae bacterium
GGTGGCCGCGCTGGTGGCGGGCGTGAGTATGCTGTGCCGCTTTTCGTGGCTGAACGTGGCCGAGCGCACGGGCACGCTGCTGGAACACTTTTGGCGCACGCTGCGCCGCGTGGTGGTGCGCGTGCTGGAAGGCTGGCTGGATCGCCGTCGCGGGCAGGTGGTGGCGCGCGAGCGCGAAGAGAAGGTGCAGTCGCGCCGCCTGAAAGAACTGGCCGAGCCGACCGTGCCGCGCCATATCGAGCCGTCCATCCAGAAAGTGGCCAAGTCCGAGCGCGTGGAGGCCGAGCGCCAGCAAACCATGTTTGCCGAGTTTGGCGAGGCGGAATTGCCGCCGCTCTCGCTGCTCGACCCGCCGCCCACCGATAACGAGCCGCCTTCGCCCGAGACGCTGGAATACACCTCGCGGCTGATTGAAACCAAGCTGGGCGAATTTGGCGTGCAGGTGCGCGTGGCGGCGGCCTATCCGGGACCGGTGGTGACGCGCTATGAAATCGAACCGGCTACGGGCGTGAAAGGCAGCCAGGTGGTGAATCTGGCAAAAGACCTGGCGCGGTCGCTCTCTCTGGTGTCCATCCGCGTGGTGGAAACCGTGCCGGGCAAATCGTGCATGGCGCTGGAATTGCCGAACGTGAAACGGCAAGTGGTGCGGCTCTCAGAAATTCTCGGCTCCAAAGTCTATAACGACATGGCTTCGCCGCTCACCGTGGCACTGGGCAAGGACATCGGCGGCCAGCCCGTGGTGGCAGACCTGGCCAAGATGCCGCACTTGCTGGTGGCGGGGACGACGGGTTCGGGCAAGTCGGTGGGCATCAATGCGATGATTCTTTCGCTGCTCTACAAATCCGAGCCTTCGCGCGTGCGCCTGATTATGGTCGACCCGAAAATGCTGGAACTTTCCATTTACGAAGGCATCCCGCATTTGCTCGCGCCGGTGGTCACGGACATGAAACACGCCGCCAACGCGCTCGATTGGTGTGTGGGCGAGATGGACAAGCGTTACCGCCTGATGGCCGCCGTGGGCGTGCGCAATCTCGCGGGTTTCAACAAACACATTCTGGAAGGCCACAAGCACGGCACGCCGGTGACCAATCCGTTCTCCCTCAGCCCGGAAAATCCGGAGCCGCTGGAATGCCTGCCGCACATCGTGGTCATCATCGACGAGCTGGCCGACATGATGATGGTGGTCGGCAAGAAGGTGGAAGAACTCATCGCGCGTCTGGCGCAAAAGGCGCGCGCCGCCGGCATTCACCTGATTATTGCCACGCAGCGCCCGTCGGTGGACGTCATCACCGGCCTCATCAAGGCCAACGTGCCCACGCGCATCGCCTTTCAGGTGTCCAGCAAAATTGATTCGCGCACCATTCTTGACCAGATGGGCGCGGAAACCCTGCTGGGCATGGGCGACATGCTCTACCTCGCCCCCGGCACGGGGCTGCCGCTGCGCGTGCACGGCGCGTTTGTGGCCGACGAGGAAGTGCACAAAGTCGTCGAACACCTCAAACGCATGGGGCCGCCCGATTATGTCGAGGGCATCCTCAACCCGCCCGAAGATGCCGACGCCTTCGCGGGCGCGGGCGGCGGCGGCGCGGAAGGCGGCGAGTCTGACCCGATGTATGACCAGGCCGTGGCCATCGTGCTGAAAACCCGCCGTCCGTCCATTTCGCTGGTGCAGCGCCATTTGCGCATCGGCTATAACCGCGCCGCGCGCCTGATTGAACAGATGGAACACGCCGGACTGGTGTCCGCCCCCGGGCACAACGGCAACCGCGAAGTGCTCGCGCCCAACCATACGGAGGAAGACGCATGAGACCCCGCCCCGCCCCGCTGCGCCGTTGTTTGTTCGCGCTGACCACGCTGCTGTTTACCGCGCCATCGCTTGCCGACGGCATCCAGCAATTGCGTCAGTTTCTGCAACGCACCCAACAGGGCAGCGGGCATTTCGAGCAAATCGTCTACGCCCCTTCCGGCACGGCTACGGAACGCTCGCAAGGCCAGTTCAGCTTCGCCCGTCCAGACCGTTTCCGCTGGCACTATGAACAGCCTTACGAACAACTGCTGGTCAGCGACGGGCAAACCTTTTGGAGTTGGGATCCGGAACTGAAACAGGCCACGCGCCACAAAACCGGCGAAGGGCTGGCTGCCACGCCCGCCGCCATCCTCGCCGGTGAAAAAGCACTGGACACCCATTTCACGCTGGAAAACCAGCCCGACGCGGACGGCCTCGAATGGGTGCTCGCCCGCCCGCGCGCCGAAGGCAGCAGTTTCACCGAAGTGCGCATCGGCCTGCGGGAAAACCGTGTGGAACGCATGAGCATTGTGGACAACTTCGGTCAGCGCACCGAATTGAAATTGCTGGACACCCAACTGGGGCAGCCGCTGGCGTCGGACATTTTCCGCTTCACCCCGCCGCAAGGCGCCGACATCATCGACGCCGTCCCCATCCCCGCCGCCGCCGCCAATGGCTGAGGATCTCTTCGGCCACGTCGCGCCCGCATCTTGCGCGCCGCAAGGCACGTCCGACACCGTCGCGCCCGATGCGCCGCTGGCCGAACGTCTGCGCCCGCGCTGTCTGGAAGAAGTCGCCGGTCAGCGCCACCTGCTCGCCCCCGGCAAACCGCTGGCGCTGGCCTTTGCCAGCGGGCAGCCGCATTCGCTGATTCTCTGGGGGCCGCCCGGGGTCGGCAAAACCACGCTCGCCCGTCTGTTTGCCCACGCTTTTGAGGCCGATTTCATCGCCCTGTCTGCGGTGTTTTCCGGCGTCAAGGATATTCGTGAAGCCATCGAACGCGCCCGCGCCAACCGCGCCGCCGCGCGGCGCACCATCCTGTTTGTCGACGAAGTCCACCGTTTCAACAAAGCGCAGCAAGACGCCTTTTTGCCCTTCGTCGAACAAGGGCTGATTACCTTCATCGGCGCCACCACGGAAAACCCCTCGTTTGAAGTCAACGCCGCCCTGCTCTCGCGCGCGCAGGTCTACACGCTGGAAGCCCTCAATGACGACGCCCTGCACACGCTGCTGGAACGCGCGCTGGCGCAGCCTGATTCGCCGCGCATGGAGCCGCCCGCCCGCAGCCGCATCGTGGATTTTGCCGACGGCGACGCCCGCCGCCTCATCAATCTGGTCGAACAACTCGCCACCGCCGCCCGCGCCAGCGGGCAAAGCGTGCTGGACGAAAGTTTCGTGCTGCAA
>JAFSWK010000138.1 GCA_017444505.1 Rhodocyclaceae bacterium
AGGGAACGCAAGCGGCGCGGCCTGCCAAACCCGTCCGCGCAGGCGCAAAACAAGCAGCCGCCGCCCAATCGGGTCATCATTCAGATTGATTAAGTAAGGAAATTTTTGTTTGTTGCATGTGCAGTTGCACAAAAACGCGGTACAATCTAACACAACGGTTGAAGTGTGCGCTTTATGTGCATGTTTTAATTAGAAAAAGCGAATTTTGTCCGTTCCAGCAACGAGGCGAGGCATGAAGTACCGCAAGCACCGCATTTTTTTCTCGGTTCTGATTGGGTTGTTGGTGGCCATCTCTGGCTTTCAACCGCTGGAAGTTGAGGCCGCTGCCGCGCGCACGTCCACCAGCAGCAAGCAGGCCACGAAGAAAAAGCAGCGTGCGGTTGCCCAAAAAACGGCCAAGACAAGCAAGGCAGGCAAAACTGCCAAAACCACCAAAGCTGCCAAAACCACCAAAGCCACCAAGACGACTGCCGCGAAAAAGCGCAAGGCGGGCAAGGCCACGAGCCGGCGGGTTTCCGTGCCGAGTCGTCGCGCCTATGCGCGCAATCGTGCGCAGCAGTCGGTATCGGTGCAAACCAATGCCTCGGGCGACCTCATTTTGTCGGGCGTCGGCGCCTATGCCGTTGCCAGTCAGCGCACCGGCCAGATTATTGCCGGTCACCGCACCAGCAGCACCATGCCGATTGCTTCCATCACCAAGCTGATGACGGCGATGGTGGTGCTCGATGCGCAGCAGTCGCTGGATGAAATCCTCTCCATTGAAGATGAAGACATTGACCGCCTGAAAGGCTCCAGTTCGCGTCTGGCGGTGGGCACGCGCCTGTCGCGCCGCGACATGCTGCACCTAGCCTTGATGTCTTCGGAAAACCGCGCCGCTTCTGCGCTGGCGCGCTATTACCCGGGCGGGCGCAAGGCGTTTGTGAGTGCCATGAACGTCAAGGCGCGCCTGATTGGGCTGACCAATACCCGTTTTGTCGACAGCACGGGTCTCAATCCCGGCAATACTTCCAGCCCCAGCGATCTGGTGAAAATGGTGCGTGCCGGCGCGGGGTATGACGTAATCCGCAATTTTTCCACCGACCCGGGGCGCTATATGCGCATCGGTTCGCGCCTGATGCACTACCGCAATACCAACGGGCTGGTGCGCGAGGGCGAATGGTCGGTAGAGCTTTCCAAAACCGGCTATATCCGCGAGGCCGGTCACTGCGTGGTGATGCAGACGCGCATTCGTGGCGAGCCGGTGATTATTGTGCTCATGGACGCGGGCAGTTCGGGCACGCGCACGGTCGAAGCGCGCCGGGTCAAGCACTGGCTGGAAACCACGGAAGGCGGGCGCCAGCGCCTGTTGGCCATGGCGCAGCCGGTGGTGCGCTGAAGCGTTCGTGCCGCGTCGCGGCAGTCGTTTTTCCTGCAAGTTTTTCCGTTTGCCCGCCTTGCGGGTCTTTTCATGATGCAAAAAATTCTGTTGGTAATTCATGCCGCACCGTATGGCAGCGAGCGTTGCCGTTCTGCGTTGCGCGTGGCGATCTCGCTGGCCGACCGTGACCAGCAGGCGCAGGTGCGGCTGTTTTTGATGTCGGACGCGACCACGCTGGCCTTGCCGAATCAGGAAGATGCTGGCGAGAGTTTGCTGCCGATGCTGAACGAGTTGCTGGCGCGAAACGTGCCGGTAAAACTGTGCCGCACCTGCGCGCAGGCGCGCGGCCTTCTGGGGCTGACGCTGCTTGCGGGGTGCGAAATCGGCACGCTGGACGATTTGTCTGACTGGACGCTGGAATCGGACAAGGTTCTGGTGTTCTGAGCACGGATGAAGGACGTTGTTTTCCGCCGCATTTTGGGGCGCCCACTTGTGAATACAGGGCGGGGGCGTTAAAGTTGCGGGCTTTCTGTTTTTTGTTGCCTTGGGGTATTCAACGTGTTTGACATGATCAAGGCCACCGGCTGGCCAATCTGGCCGCTGTTGCTGGCCTCGGTGATTGCACTGGCGATTATCATCGAACGCCTGATGGCGCTGCGCCGCGCGCGCATCGTGCCCGCCGGTCTGCTGGAAAGCGTGCTGACCGATTTGCGCGAAATCGGCGTCTCGCCGGTGATGGTGGGCAATGTCGCGGCGCATTCGCCGCTGGGCGTGGTGCTGGCTGCCGGTTTGCGCAATATCAACTGCTCGCGTGAAGTGATGAAAGAGGCCATTGAAGAAGCCGGGCGTGCCGTGGCGCACGAGCTGGGGCGCTTTCTCATTACGCTGGGCACGATTGCCGCCATCAGTCCGCTGCTGGGGCTGTTTGGCACGGTCATCGGGATGATTGACATTTTTTCCTCGCAAGGCGTCGATGGTGCTGACCCGCGCCTGCTGGCCAAGGGCATTGCCGTGGCGCTCAACACCACGGCGCTGGGTCTGATTATTGCCATTCCGGCGACGATTTTCTGGCGCCACTTTCGCGCGCTGGTGAAGAGCTTTGTCATCGAAATGGAGCAACAGGCCATCGCGCTGGTGGAAGTCGTGCACGGCGAGCGCACCAAGGTCTGAGGCGCGGAGGCAGGACGATGGATTTTCAGCGCGGCGGCGGCATGGGCGATGGCGAGAGCGAAGACCCGTTCATCAACGTCATCCCCCTGATCGACGTGATTATGGTGATTCTCATCTTTTTGATGCTCACCACGACCTTTTCCAAAGTCTCGTCGCTGGAAATTGATTTGCCCAAAGGCGCGGAAACTTCCGACCAGCAAAAGCCGCCGCAAGACATCACCATTTCCATTTCCGCCAAAGGTGCGGTCATCGTCAATAGCCGTCCGGTGGGCGGCGCGGCGGATGTGCCGGCCATCGGGCGCGAGATTTCGCGCGCCGTGCGCGCAGACAATCCCGACCCGGTCATCGTCATCAGTGCCGATGCCAAAGCCGCGCACCAGCGGGTGATTGACGTCATGCAGGCGGCGCAGCGCGCCGGACTGCACCGCATCACCTTCGCCGTCAGCGACGAAAAGGGACGCTGACCATGCGCCTTTCCCGCCCCGCATTCTGGGCGCGGCGAAACCTGCCCGCGCGGCTGCTCTGGCCGCTTTCCCGTGTCTTTTCCCATCTGGCTGAACGCCGCCGCCGCGCCTATCGGGGCGGCGCAATGCCCGTCGAGCGCCTGCCCGTGCCGGTGATTGTGGTGGGCAACATCAGCGTCGGCGGCAGCGGCAAGACGCCCATCGTCGCCTGGCTGGCCGAAGCCTTGCGCCGCGCCGGGCATCATCCCGGCATCATCAGTCGCGGTTTTGGCGGCAGTGTCTCGGCGGCGGGCGGCTGCGCGCTGGTGACGGCGGCGGACGACCCCGCCCGCGTGGGCGATGAACCCGTGCTGCTGCGCGCCCTGTGCGGCTGTCCGGTGGCCGTGGGCGCGAAGCGCGCGCAAGCGGGCAGGGCGTTGCTGGCGGCGCATCCGGAATGCACCGTGCTGCTGGCTGACGATGGTTTGCAGCACTACGCGCTGGCGCGCACGCTGGAAGTGTGTGTGGTCGACGGCGACGGTCTGGGCAACGGCTGGCAACTGCCCGCCGGCCCCTTGCGCGAGCCTTTGAGCCGACTGGAAGAAGTCGACGTAGTGCTGGCGCACGGCGGCTGGCCGCAAGCCTGGCCTGCGCCGCAGCGCCCGCCCGTGTTCGCCTTTCATTTGCGCGGCGAAACCTTGCACCGCCTGCAAGACGGGCACACGCGCCCGCTGGCCGATTTTGCCGGAAGCCGTGTGCACGCCGTAGCCGGAATTGGTCAGCCGGAACGTTTTTTCGCCAGTCTGCGCGCCGCAGGCTTGCAGGTTGAAGCGTATCCTTTCCCCGACCATCACGCCTTTTGCGCCGCCGATTTGCACTTTGCCGACGAAGCGCCCATCGTGATGACCGCCAAGGATGCAGTAAAATGTGCCGCGTTTGCGCCCGCGCACTGCTGGGTGTTGCCTGTCAAAGCCGTTCTGGAAGAGGCCGCAGCGCATCTGATTCTGGAGAAACTCGCGTATGGATTCCCGTCTGATGGAAATTCTGGTGTGCCCGCTGTGCAAGGGGCCGCTGGTGAAGCACAACGATGAACTGGTTTGCAAGGCCGACCGTCTGGCCTATCCGGTGAAAGACGGCATCGTCGTGATGCTGGCCGATGAAGCCCGCCCGCTGGCCGCCGAAGAAATCGAACAACTCGCCGGTTGAGCGAAACCGCCGTCATGACGCAGCCCTTTCACGTAGTCATCCCCGCCCGCATGGCCTCCACCCGCCTGCCGGGCAAACCGCTGGCCGATATTGCCGGACAGCCGATGATTGTGCGTGTGTGGCTGCGTGCGCATGAAGCGGGCGCGGAAGATGTCTGTGTCGCCACCGACAGTGAAGAAATCTTCGCCGCCGTCGAAGCCGCCGGCGGGCGCGCGATGATGACCCGCGCTGAGCACGCCAGCGGCACCGACCGCATTGCCGAAGTCGCCGCCCGCATGGGCTGGGCGGATGATGCCGTCATCATCAACGTGCAAGGCGATGAACCGCTGATTGCCCCCGCGCTGATTGCTGCCGTGGCCGAGACCTTGATTGCCGATACCGGCGCAGCCATGTCGACTGCCGCGCACCCGCTCACGGATGCTGCCGAATGCGCCAACCCGAACGTGGTCAAGGTCGTCTGCAACCATGCCGGGCGCGCGCTGTATTTTTCGCGCGCCCCCATTCCCTGGGCGCGTGATGCCTGGGGCGAGGGCATTGACCGCCTGCCCAGTGAGGCGCCCGTACTGCGTCATGTCGGCATTTATGGCTACCGCGCCGGTTTTTTGCGGCAGTTTTCCGCGCTCGCCCCCGCGCCGCTGGAACGCTGCGAAGCCCTCGAACAACTGCGCGCCCTCTGGCACGGCCACGCCATCGCCGTGCACCGCATGGCAGAAGCCCCCCCCGCAGGCGTTGATACGCCCGAAGACCTCGCCCGCGTGCGCGAAATTTTCGCCCGCGAAGAAGGTGCGGGCTGAGCCTGACGCGCCGCTTTTCCCGTTTTTTTCACTGACCATTCACAAGGCAGAACAACATGAGACTGATTCTTCTCGGCCCCCCCGGTGCGGGCAAAGGCACGCAAGCCGCCTTTATTCAGGAACGCTTCGGCGTCGTACAGATTTCCACCGGCGACATGCTGCGCGCCGCCGTCAAAGCCGGTACCCCGCTGGGGCTGGCGGCGAAAAAGGTCATGGACTCCGGCGCGCTGGTCTCGGACGACATCATCATCGGTCTGGTGCATGAACGGCTGAAAGCGCCCGACTGCGCCAACGGCTACATGTTTGACGGCTTCCCCCGCACCATCGCGCAAGCCGACGCCCTGCGCGCGGCCAATGTCGCCATCGACTACGTGCTGGAAATCGACGTGCCCGACAGCGACATTGTCGAGCGCATGAGCGGGCGGCGCGTACACCTCGCATCCGGACGCACCTATCACGTGCGCCACAACCCGCCCAAAGTCGAAGGCAAGGACGATGTGACGGGTGAAGAGCTGATGCAGCGTGATGATGACCGCGAAGAGACCGTGCGCAAGCGTCTGGCCGTCTATCACGAGCAGACCAAACCGCTGGTGGACTATTACCGCCAGTGGGCGGACACAGGGGATACCGTCGCGCCCAATGTGGTCAAGGTCTCCGGACTGGGCGCGGTAGATGAAATCACCCAGCGCGTCCTCTCCGCCCTGCAAGGCTGAACGCTGCGCGGGCAAAACAGACAACCCAGACGCAACCTGCGGGAGACCGGCAATTTTCGGTCTCCC
>JAFSWK010000139.1 GCA_017444505.1 Rhodocyclaceae bacterium
CTGCGGTTCCATGAACTGGCTGCACACCAGCCTGTTCCTGAACCCTCCGGCCTTCCTGGAGCAGCTCGGCAAGAACATGCAGGAATGGGGCGTCAAGCCTGAAATCGAGGCGTTTGACCCCGGCATGATTGCCAACGCCGCCTACTACCTGAAAAAGGGCGTTCTGGTGGCGCTGCTGCACTTCCAGTTCTGCATGGGCTGCGCCAACGGCATCCCGGGCAGCATGAAGAACCTGGTCTTCATGAAGGAAACCATGGACACGCTCTGCCCCGGCTCCACCTGGTCCACCTTCGGCGTGGGTCACAGCGCCATGGAGATGCTCTACGGCGCCGTTGCCATGGGTGGCCACATCCGCGTGGGCATGGAAGACAACGTCATGTACGCCAAGGGGCAGCTCGCCACAAGCAACCGCCAGTTTGTGGAGCGCGCCGCGCGCGTCATCCGCGAATATGGCAACGATGTCGCAACGCCCGCAGAGGCGCGCGAGATTCTCGGCCTCTCCAAGAAATGACCTGGGGGCCGAACTTCCTCTACTACCCCTGTCCCGCGTGCGGGCACCGGTTCAAGTACGCCGAAGACATGATTCCCGTCTTCGGCGAGAAATACGGCCAGTGCCCGCAATGCGGGACGATGGGAACCTTTGAAAAAAGCGGCGCCCGCACACCGGACGACGCGCAATACCCGGAAGTAGGAGACGATTGAAAATGAAAACCATCAAAAATGTTCTCATTTTCGGCGCGGGCATGATGGGAAAGAACATCGCGTTCGTATTCTCATCGGACCCGACGCTCGACATCACGGTCTACGCCCGCAGCGACAAGGACCTCTACAACAGCATCCGCGAAAACACCAAGGCGCTGATTGCCGCTGGTGCCCTGACGACGGAGGAACTCGAGGAACGGCTGAAACGCATCCGCTTCACCACCGACCTCGCCGACCCGAATATCGCAAACACCGACCTCGTGATTGAAGCCGTCAACGAGGACATGCAGCTCAAAAAGGACACCTTTGCGAAGCTGGAAGAACTCTGCCGCCCGGACGCCATTTTCTGCACCAACTCCTCGGTGATGAGTCCGAGCGAAATCTCGCAGGATTTGAAACACCGCGAACGCTTCGTGGGCACGCACTTCTGGAACCCCGGGCACCTCATTCCGCTGGTGGAAGTCGTCAAGAGCGACGCCACGACGGACGAAGTCGCCGAAGCCGTCATGGACATCATGCGGCGCGTGGGCAAGAAGCCGGCGCTCTGCAAGAAAGACGTGCCGGGCTTCATCGCCAACCGCATGCAGCACGCGCTCTGGCGCGAAGCCATCTCCATCGTGGAGCACGGCATCGCCGACGCGCGCACCGTGGACGAAGCCGTGAAGTATTCCTTTGGCCTGCGCCTGCCGCAGCTTGCGCCGCTGGAAAACGCCGACATGGTGGGCACGGAACTCACCTGGCAGATTCACGACTACATCCTGCAGCACCTTGAAGACTCGCACCGCCCGTCGCCGCTGCTGGAAAAGCTGCGCAGCGAGGGCAAACTCGGCTTCAAGAGCGGCGAAGGCTTCCAGAAATGGACGCCGGAAGAAATCAAGAAATCCGCTGCGGACCTGAACGCATACCTGGTCCGCATGCTGTATCAAAAATAATGCGCGCCCGGCGCTGGCAGCCTGCGCTGCCGCGCCTCCGCATCACAGGCGGCACGCGCACGGCGTGCCGCCTTTTTTGTGTCCGCACTCCTTCGATACCAAACGTAATCAGCCTGTGTCACCGGCTTTATAAGCCGGTGATGTCCATATAATATTA
>JAFSWK010000140.1 GCA_017444505.1 Rhodocyclaceae bacterium
GGCAAAGCGGCGGCGGAGGCTGGCAAGCTCACCGCTTTGGCGTGGCGCGGCAGACGGGTTCGCGGAATCCGAAGAAGACATGAGAAAAAACACACAAGCCGTTTTCACCGAGGCAGCGAAAACGGCTTCAAAATGGATATTGCACCGCGCAATTCACCGTTGTGCCGTTGACCTCAACGGCTGGCGGCGGTAGTGTTACGCGCTTGTCCGCTCGCACAGAGCAGCGGACGAACCTCATACTGCAACGCAACAGGAAAAGCGAGTACGTTCATGGAAATCACGGGTGCCGAAATTGTAATCAGAAGCCTACAGGAAGAAAAGGTCGAATATATCTTCGGCTACCCCGGCGGCTCCGTGCTGCATATTTACGACGCGCTGTTCAGTCACCAGGGCAGCATCCGCCACATTCTGGTGCGCCACGAACAGGCCGCCGTCCATGCCGCCGACGGCTACGCCCGCGCCACCGGCAAGCCCGGCGTCGTCTTCGTCACCTCGGGCCCTGGTGCCACCAACGCCGTCACCGGCATCGCCACCGCCTATTGCGACTCCATCCCGCTGGTCATCATCTCCGGCCAGGTGCCCACCACGATGATTGGCGAAGACGCCTTTCAGGAAGTCGACACCGTGGGCATCACCCGTCCCTGCGTGAAACACAATTTCCTCGTCAAGGACGCCAGCAAGATTGCCGAAACCATCCGCAAGGCGTTTCACCTCGCCCGCACGGGTCGCCCTGGCCCCGTGCTGGTCGACATCCCGAAGGATGTCACGGCGCAAAAGGCCGAATGGCACTATCCGAAAAAGATTTCCATGCGCTCGTACAACCCCGTGGTGAAAGGCCATCAGGGGCAAATCCGCAAAGCGGTGCAAAAGCTCCTCCATGCCCGTCGTCCGCTGATTTATATCGGCGGCGGCGTCATTCTTTCCGGCGCGGCGGCAGAGCTTGCCCAGCTTGCGCGCACGCTCAATGTGCCGGTCACTTCCACCCTCATGGGCTTGGGCGGCTATCCCGGCACGGACAAGCAGTTTCTGGGGATGCTCGGGATGCACGGCACCTATGAAGCCAACATGACCATGCACCACTGCGACGTGCTGCTGGCCATCGGCGCCCGTTTTGATGACCGCGTGGTCGGCAACACCGCCCACTTTGCCGACGAACCGCGCACCATCATTCACGTCGACGTCGACCCCTCATCCATCTCCAAGCGCGTTGCTGCCGACATCCCCATCGTTGGCGACGTGCGCGAAGTGCTGCGCGAAATGCTGCACCAGCTTGAAGCCGAAGACAGCCAACTGGACAAAAAAGCCCTCGCCGCCTGGTGGAAACAGATTGAAGAATGGCGCGCGCGCGACTGTCTGGGCTACACCCCGTCCGACACCGTCATCAAGCCGCAATACGTGCTGCAAAAACTCTGGGAAATCACCAAAGGCCGCGCCATTGTTGCCTCTGACGTTGGCCAGCACCAGATGTGGACGGCGCAGTATTACCGCTTTGACCAACCGCGCCACTGGCTCAACTCTGGCGGGCTGGGCACCATGGGCGTAGGGCTGCCCTACGCCATGGGCGCGCAGCTGGCGCACCCGAACGAGCCGGTGGTTTGTGTCACCGGCGAAGGTTCCATCCAGATGTGCATTCAGGAACTTTCCACCTGCAAGCAGTTTCACCTGCCGCTGAAAATCGTCGCCCTCAACAACGGCCATCTTGGCATGGTGCGGCAATGGCAGGAAATGTTCCACGGCGGGCGATATTCCGCCTCCTACATGGAATCGCTGCCCGACTTTGCCCGTCTGGCCGAAGCCTACGGGCATGTTGGCATTCGCGTCGACCGTCCGCAAGACGTGGAAGGCGCGCTCAAGGAAGCGTTCGCACACAAAAACGAACTGGTTTTCCTGGATGTGCGCATCGACCCCACCGAAAACGTTTTCCCGATGGTTCAAGGCGGCAAAGGGCTGAACGAAATGGTTCTCTCCGCCGAAGACCTCTAACCCCTCCTCACCGCCGGAACGACTCACCATGCGTCACGTCATCTCTTTGCTTATCGAAAACGAATCCGGCGCGCTCTCGCGCGTCTCCGGCCTTTTTTCTGCCCGTGGCTACAACATTGAATCGCTCACCGTCGCCCCCACTGAAGACGACTCGCTCTCGCGCATGACCATCGTCACCCGTGGCTCGGACGCCGTCATTGAGCAGATTACCAAGCACCTCAACAAGCTCATTGACGTCGTCAAGGTCGTCGACCTTTCCGAAGCGCCCAATGTCGAGCGCGAGCTGCTGCTCATCAAGGTACGCGCCGAAGGCGAGATGCGTCAGGAAATGATGCGCATGGTCAGCATCTTCCGCGCCCGCGTCATTGATGTGACGCAGCAAACCTTCGTCATCGAACTGACCGGCGACCAAGGCAAGCTCGACGCCTTCATCGCCGCCCTGCCCGAAGATTCCGTGCTGGAAACTGTCCGTTCCGGCATCTGCGGCATCAGCCGTGGCGAGCGGATGCTCCGCCTCTAACCCCCGTTTTTCCCGCCTCATCCACCAAAGGAAGCACACATGAAAGTCTATTACGACAAAGACGCAGACCTCTCCCTCATCAAAGGCAAGAAAGTCACCATCGTCGGCTACGGCTCCCAGGGCCACGCCCACGCCCTGAACCTGAACGACTCCGGCGTCAAGGTCACGGTTGGCGTGCGCAAAAGCGGCGCCTCCTGGAACAAGGCCAAGGCCGCCGGCCTGAAAGTGGAAGAAATCGGCAAAGCCGTGCAAGGTGCTGACCTCGTCATGATTTTGCTGCCTGATGAAGACCAGCCCAGCGTCTATTACGAGCAGATTGAGCCGAACCTCAAAAAAGGCGCCGCGCTGGCCTTCGCCCACGGCTTCAACATTCACTACAACCAGATTGTGCCGCGCGACGACATCGACGTCCTCATGATTGCCCCCAAAGGCCCCGGCCACACCGTGCGCTCGGAATACCTCAAAGGCGGCGGCGTCCCCAGCCTGATTGCCGTGCATCAGGACAAAAGCGGCAAAGCGCGCGACATCGCCCTCTCTTACGCCGCAGCCAATGGCGGCACCAAAGGCGGCGTGATTGAAACCAGCTTCCGCGAAGAAACCGAAACCGACCTCTTCGGCGAACAAGCCGTGCTGTGTGGCGGCGTTGTCGAACTCATCAAGACCGGCTTTGAAACCCTCGTCGAAGCAGGCTACGCCCCCGAAATGGCCTACTTTGAGTGTCTGCACGAAATGAAGCTCATCGTCGACCTCATCTACGAAGGCGGCATTGCCAACATGAACTACTCCATCTCCAACAACGCGGAATACGGCGAATACGTCACCGGCCCCGAAGTCATCAACGAAACTTCCCGCGCCGCCATGCGCAACGCCCTCAAACGCATCCAGACCGGCGAATACGCCAAGCAATTCATCCTCGAAGGGCG
The DNA here is from genome assembly GCA_017444505.1 of Rhodocyclaceae bacterium. GTDB lineage: Bacteria > Pseudomonadota > Gammaproteobacteria > Burkholderiales > Rhodocyclaceae > JAFZMK01. Next base: position 3,427 of record JAFSWK010000140.1, read on the forward strand.
CACCCACTACCCCGCCATGACCGCCCGCCGCCGCCTCAACGCCGCCCACCCGGTCGAACAGGTCGGCGCCAAACTGCGCGGCATGATGCCCTGGATTAGCAAAAACAAGCTCGTCGACCAAAGCAAGAACTGAGCACGCTCTTCCGCACCGTTTCAAGAAGCATCAAAAGCCCCGTCAAGACAAAGTCTTCCCGGGGCTTTTTATCGCCCTGCTTTTCCGACTGCCGCGCCTGCGCCGCGTCCGGCGTGGTTTGCTACTCCGGTTGTGGAAAACACGGCGGTGATTCTTTTACCGTCGTCCCCACGTCGCCGCACTGCCTTTGGCAGACCGGCTTCCGCCCACATTGTGCAAACAAAAACAGGCGGTTTTTGTTCGCGGCCTCGGCGCTTACAGCGCCGCTTGTGCCATTTTCAAGCCGGTTTCCGGGTCGGGATAGACGGGAGATGGGGGGGGTTGGCGCAGGATGATTTCGCCGTTTTTGAACAGGGCGCTTTCGTCGATGGCGAGTTGTTGCCAGTGTTCGTTATTGGTCAGGGGCAGCGTGGCGATGACGGCGACCCTATCATTGGGCTGCGTTTCATTGGCGAAATCAATTTCGACATCATCGTCAGACAAGCGCGCGACGCCGAACGGCGCCTGGCGGATGATGTAATGCAGCAGCGAGGCGCAATGCGCAAACATGGTTTCGCCGTTCGACAAAATGCAGTTGAACAGGCCATGTTGCCGAATATCCCCGCAAATTCGGGTGAGCGCGGCAAACAGCGTCGCTTCGTCAGGCTGCTGGTCGAATTGCTGCCGCAGTTGTTCCAGCAGATGGCAAAACGCGGCTTCCGAATCCGTCCGCCCCACGGGGCGAAAAAATGTGCCTTGCGGCGGCTGAAAGTTTTTCAGGTTGCCGTTGTGCGCAAACAGCCAGTATTGGCCCCACAATTCGCGCATGAAAGGATGCGTGTTGGCCAATGTAACCTGCCCTTGCGTGGCTTTGCGAATGTGGGCGACGATATTGGTCGAACGAATGGGGCACCGGCACACCATGTCGGCAAAAGGCGATGTGGCGCACGGCGAAGTATCCTGCAAGATGCGCACGCCGCTGTCTTCAAAAAAGGCAATGCCAAAACCATCCGAATGGCTGTCGGTCAGCCCGCCGCGACGGCGGAAACCGTCGAATGAGAAAACAATGTCGGTCGGGGTGTTGGCATTCATCGCAAGTAGCTGGCACATGGTTCGTTCCTGTTTTTATGGTTTCCGTCTGCCAAAAGTTGGCGACAATACAAAACGAATCCGCGATGGTACGCCGCCATGTCTGGCGAAGCAAAAAGAAACGCCCGCCATGCAAAAGAAAAGGCGATTACGACGGCTTGGCCGCGCTCTGTGCAGAGGAACAATTCGCGCCGCGCGTTTTGCCCGCACCGGCGCGCCGGGCAGTTTTGCCTTACAATGCCGCCGCTTGCATGATTTTTAGAGACGGAGACAGGGTGGCCGCAACACGTAGCGGGGATTGCTTGATTGAGCTGGAAGGCGTTTCGCATTCGTATGGCAGCGGAACTGCCCGGCGCACGGTATTGCAGGGGGTTTCCCTGTCGGTGCGCAAAGGGCAAAGCTGCGCGATTGTGGGGCGTTCGGGGTCGGGGAAAAGTACGCTGCTGAATCTGATTGGTTTGCTGGATACGCCGGCGAGCGGCACGCTGCGCATTGACGGGCAGGATGTGCGCGGCCTCAGTGCGGCACAGCGCGCCGTGATGCGCAACCGGACGATTGGCTTTGTCTTTCAGGGTTTTAATCTGCTCGCGCGCCTCACGGCACTGGATAACGTCGCCCTGCCCTTGCTCTATCAGGGCACGCCGCGTCAGGAAGCGCGGCAGGTGGCGCGCGGGCTGCTGGCGCGCGTCGGACTGGCCGAGCGCGTGCATCATCTGCCTGCCGACCTGTCTGGCGGACAGCGCCAGCGGGTGGCCAGTGCGCGGGCGCTGGCGGCCAATCCCGCCTTGCTGCTGGCCGATGAGCCGACGGGGAATCTGGATAGCCAGAATGCCGATGACATTCTGGATTTGCTGCTGGCGCTGAACCGCGAACGCGGCACCACCTTGCTGCTGATTACGCACGAAGAGCGGCTGGCCGCCCGCATGGGGCGGCGCTTTCATATTGTGGATGGACGGGTGACGGAAGAAGCGTGCGCCCCCGCAGACGACGCGCGCCATGCCCGCACCAGCATGGCGCCCTGCCCGCTGGATGCGCC
>JAFSWK010000011.1 GCA_017444505.1 Rhodocyclaceae bacterium
AGCGGCTTGGCGTCTTTCAGGAAGGCTTTGAGCGCGGCCAGCGGCTGCGCGCGCCAGTACGCTTCGTTGGGCGGCAGGATGCGGGCGGTGTCGAGCGCATCGCGCATCAGCTGGTCGTGCTCGGCCTGCTCGTGCTGCGCCTTGAGTTCGGCCAGCTCGGCGCAGAGCTTCTGGTGCTCTGCGAGCGGGATATGCTTGTCAGGGCTGAACTGGGTGGATTTCAGGGCGGCGATCTGATCGTTGAGACCGGCCACCTTTTGCAGCGCGGCCTCCACAGCCGCATCCTGCGGCAAGCCCAGCGCGGCCAGCAGTTTGGTCGTATCCATCGTGGTGGTTTCCTCTTTTGGGTTGGAAAGTTTTTGCATGGCGACAATCTCGCCCGCCGCCCCCAGCGCGGGCGTGTTGGTCAGCGCCACGCTGTGCAGCGCCAGCACGGCGCCGCTGTTCGGGTCAAAGGAAAAGACGGGGGAGAGATAGCGGTATTCGTGCCGCGCGAGATAGGCGCGCGCCGCATCCGTCCAGCGCACGCGCGCCAGCAGCCCTTTGCCCGCCTCGTATTCCAGCGCCGTAATCCAGCCGGCGGCGGGGGCGGGCTGGCCGTTGTCGTCGGTCTTCAGGCTCTGGTGTTCGTAGTCAATGGGCAGGTCGGTGCCCAGTGTGTGCGCGTGCGCAATCACGCCGCTGGCGATGGCTGCATCCAGCCGCCACACCTTGGTGCGCACCCCGTCCATGTTGCCGGGGCGGCCATCGACGGCGTCAAACTCGCCATCGGGCAGCAGGCGGACCCTGCCGGGGGGCGGAGGAAAACAAAGCATCGCTTTGTTTTTCGGAGCCGGAGCCGAAGGCGACGTGGGAACCCTGCCGGGGTCTCGCGCACCGGCGTGCGCTGCGCCCGGCACCTCTGCCCCCGGCAGGGTTGCCCCCGGCAGGGCGGACAATTCCAGGACAAAGGTGGCGGTGAGGGACTGGGCGGCTTGGTTCATGCCGCACATGGTGCGCGCTTCGCGCCCGGAACAGACAGGAAAATGGTTTAGTTTTGAACGGTTTAGTTTTGGCCGCGCGCGCACGGCGTGCCAGAACGGAAATAATTCTCAATACGAAAACCGCCAATTTGGCGGTTTTGCGGTTCGTCGTGTTGGCGGGGTGGGCGGGATGCTTACGTTTTTGTTTTCTTTTGCCGGGCAGCTTCCCGTCTTGAAGCAAGCGCCCTCTTGGTTGCAATGACGGTACGTTGTTCGGCAACCGCCCGCGCCTGCCAGTCTGCGGGTTTGTGTCCAAAGAAGCGGGCAATGCGGGCAGGAGTCTGGGCGTCAACCTCGTCAAACGCGCTCATTGACTCCACAAACCGCCCCGCACGTTGCAGGTACAGCGGCAGCCTGAGCCACGTTTCCACCGGGTAGTCCACAGGCGAGCGTGCCATGCGCTGCGCCGCCTGCTGTAACGCGCAGATAGCGTCATCCCATCGTTTGGCATCGGCGTGCGCTGTCGCCTCGCGCAGCAGCACGTCGGTGTCCGGGTCACTGGCGAACATCATGTTCAATCGATGCGCACCGCCGCACGCTCACGCCTGTTGCGCAAAATCACCTTGATCTCTTTGATCGCGCAGCGATCAGTCCTCATACACTCGCGGAAGTCCGTGCGCTGGTCGCGCAGAATCAGCAAGCCTGCGGGTAGCGCCACACTGAGCACCACCCATGCAAACACTTGCTGCACATTGCCGATGGACACCCAGCCCAGCGCCAAGGCTGGCACAGACACCATTCCCAGCGCCAGCCAAATGAATGGCACGCTGAGCCACCGCTTTATCCTCCTGCGCCAACACATCTTTTCGCGGATCGCCAACTCCTGCTCCAGACTGTCGCTATCCCAGTCGGCCAGGGTTTGCCCGGGCGCGCAATAGTAAATGTCGCGCCCGGCAATCCAGCCCTCGTTGCCATAAATCTCTTGTCTCATCAACGTCTCCTTTTCACTTGTGATAGTGAATATCCCCGCCCGCCACGGTGCCTGTGTTGCTGTGGATTACCTGGCTGCCCTTGCCCACCTTGACTTTGCCCGCTGTCGGCGCAGGGGCGCTGCCTGCCATCGCTTGCACCACCGCCAGCGCCATGCCGCGATTCGCGGCAGGCAGGGCACGAAAGGCGGCAAGGATTTGCGCCTCTTGAGACGAGATGGGCGCTTGAACAGGCTGGAAACTATCTTCATCCGTGCCTGCCGTCATATTCCCTTCGCGGGCAGTTAGCCATAGCGCCCGGATATTCAGCTTCTTGATGAGGTGCGAAATTTCTTCTTGCGTGAACTTTGTCGCCCGACCAGAACGCAGGTTTTTCACGCGGTCGAGGCTCACTTCCATCACTTGCGCCAAGTCTCGTTGTCGCAACTGAAACCTGTCCATGATTTCTAGCAGTACATCAGAAACAGACGAGCGGAAAGAGTTCATAGGTTGTTGACTTGGTGTAAAAATTACTCTAATGTTCGTTCATGTTCTTACTATTTACACCAGAACCATGAACGAAGAATTTAAATTGGCGGCAGAAAAAATCCGGGAAAACGGGCAGACCCTGTCGCGCTGGGCCGTGCAAAACGGTCTGTCAGTTGCCTCGGTTTACATGTTGATTCGGGGTGCCCACCGAGGGCGTTATGGAGAATCGCGCCGCGTCGCTCAACTGCTGAGAAAGGAGTTGGCGCGGCAGCATGATCGTCAAGCCTGATTTTCACATATCGCAACCCTTTTTCAAAACACGCAAGGACGCTCACATGCTTGCCCAATCGCAGACCGCCGCCAAGGTGCTTGATGTGCTCAGTGCGCTGCTTGGCCATTTTGCCAACGGCCTGACGCCGGGCGAGCTGGTGCGCATCACCGGCTACAGCGCCAGCGACATCACCCGCTATGTGGCCACGCTGGAGGCCAAAGGCTTTGCCGAACGCATCCCGGAGACCGGGAGAATCCGCCCGTCCGTGCAGCTGGCGCGCCACGCGGTGAGCATCCTGCGCAGCCTGGATGCGGCGCGCGAACGGCTGGACAACATCACCAATCGTCTCACCAACTGAGTAAGGAGCCATCATGGCCAGAAAACCGACTGAAACCCCCGAAACTCCCGCCGAGGTAGATATGCCCGCGCTGCCTGCCGCCGCTGAGGCTGTCCACCAACTGGACGTGCTGCACGCTCAGCAGGAGTCCGCCGCCAGATCGCTGGCGCAGACCATCGGCTACACAGGCACGCTGACAGTCGAGGCGCTGGAGAATGAAATCCGTTTTTACCAGCGCCGCAGCGTGGAATCGCTGCTGGAAGTGGGCAAGCGCCTGCTGGTGCTCAAGGAGCTGACGCCGCATGGCGAATTTGATGGGCGCGTGCAGAGGCTGGGATTTGCCCCGCGCAGCGCGCAACGTTTCATGCTGGCGGCGGCCAAAGCGGCCAGAAGCGCCAATTTGGCGGCTTTGGCAACGCAGGTAAAAAACGCCAGCGCGTTTCTGGAGCTGATCACCCACGACGAAGACACGCTGAGAGAGCTGCGCGAGATGGACGACGTCGACCGGATGAGCGCATCGCAGCTGCGTGAGACGGTGCGCAACCTGCGTGGCGATTTGCAAGCCAGGGACGACGTGCTGAACAGGACGCATAAGGACTTGGTGAAGCTGCAAGTGCAGATGGGCAAAAAGATTGCTGCCGACACCGACTGGCCGGATGCCTTGGCGCCGATCGAGGACCAGATTGCGGCAGCAGGCCGAAAAGTGGCGCAGGGCCTGAGCGAGATGGAAATTTGCCGTGTGCGCATCTTTGAGGTGGGCGCTCACGTGCCCAGTGAGCAGCGCGTGAAGTATGAGGCGGCGCTGGAACATGTGGCAGTGCTCTACGAACAGGCGCTGGAAAGAGCCGAGGCGAAAGTGGCCAAGGAGCGGCGCACCTACGAGCAAACCCTGGCCGATTACCGCCCGATTGAGTATGGCCCGGACGAAGGATTTGCGACCGCGCCCCGCCTTGATGCGGCATGACGCAAGACGAGGCAGAAGACATGAACACTTCGCGCACTCGCCTTGCCCCGGACACGATGCA
>JAFSWK010000141.1 GCA_017444505.1 Rhodocyclaceae bacterium
GCCGCCGCCGGGCGCGGACAACGACAACGCGCACCGCCACACCAGCGCCCCCGCCGCGCCATGACGCAGGTGCGCATCACCGGCGGGCTTTGGCGCTCGCAGCGCGTGCCGGTGTGCAATGCGCCGGGGCTGCGCCCCACGCCCGATCGCGTGCGTGAGACGCTCTTCAACTGGCTGGGGCAAGACCTGAGCGGCTGGCGCTGTCTGGACTTGTTCGCCGGCAGCGGCATTCTGGGCATGGAAGCGGCTTCGCGCGGCGCTGCCGAAGTGCTGCTCATTGAGCGCGACCGTCGCATCCTCGGCACATTGCAAAAACGGCTCGCCCGGCTGAATGCGCCACAAATCCAGACTTTAGCCGCCGATGCGGTAGAATTCGCCCACCGCTCGCCCGGCGGTTTTGACCTTGTTTTTGCCGACCCGCCATACCGCTCTGACCTGCTCGCGCGGCTCGCGCCCGCACTGGCGCATTTGCTCGTCCCCGGCGGCTGGCTCTATGCGGAAGCGCCCGCGCCCATTGCCGAACTGGGCTGTTGCCGCACCGTCAAGCAAGGCCGCGCCGGGCACGTGTGCTATCACCTGCTGCAACGACAAGGAACCCCGCCCGCATGACTCACGCGCTTGCCGTCTATCCCGGCACCTTCGACCCGCTCACGCGGGGGCACGAAGACCTCGTGCGCCGTGCCTCCCTTATCTTCGACCGGCTGATTGTCGGCGTGGCCGAAAGCCCTGGCAAGCAGCCGTTCTTTTCTTTTGAAGAGCGCGTGGAAATCGCCCGCGAGGTGCTGGAACCGTACCGCAACGTGGAAGTCTGCGGCTTCAAGGGGCTGCTCATTGATTTCCTCTGCCAGCACAATGCCCGCATCGTGCTGCGCGGCCTGCGCGCGGTGTCCGATTTTGAATACGAATTCCAGCTTGCCGGCATGAACCGCAAGTTTTATCCGGACGTGGAAACCATCTTTCTCACGCCCTCTGAAGAATACATGTTCATTTCCGGCACGATTGTGCGCGAAATCGCCCGTCTGGGCGGCGACATCAGCCGTTTTGTACAACCGCAGGTCATCGCCCGCCTGAATTCCCGGCAGCGCTGATTTTTTTCACCCTACCCAAGCAAGGCTCACCATCATGGCTCTGAAAATCACGGAAGACTGTATCAACTGCGACGTTTGCGAACCCGAATGCCCGAACGCGGCCATTTCGCAAGGCGACGAAATCTATCAAATCGACCCGGACAAATGCACCGAATGCGTCGGCCATCACGACGAACCGCAGTGCCAGCAGGTTTGTCCCGTCGATTGCATCCTGCATGACGAAGCCCGTCAGGAAAGCCGCGAACAGTTGCTGGCCAAGTTCCAGAAACTTTCCGGCAACGCCTGAGCGCCCGCCCGCCCATGCCGCGACTGCCCCTGTCTGCCCTGCGCCTTTCCCGCCGCTGGCCGGTGGCACTCGTCTGGCTGCTTTCCCTTGTTTTTACCGCCTGGGTCATCGCGCGCATCGTCCTGCGCCTGAGCGCCCCGTCGCCGCTGGCCGTCTCGCCGCCGCCGCTGCCCACCGCAGAAGAAGCCGCGCAGAAAATTGCGCTCGCCGCCCTGTTTGACGGCAAGCCTGCCGTGGCGGGCGAAGCATCTGCCGCGCCCGCGCAGTTCCGTCTGATTGGCGTAGCCACCGGCTTTGGCCTCTGGCCGGGTTTTGCGCTGTTGCAGCCTGCGGGCGGTGAAGCCGCGCGCGCCGTCGCGCTGGGCGATGAACTGGCGCCCGGTGTGCGTCTCGTTGCGCTGAATGCCGACACCGCCGAAATCGAACGCAACGGCAGCCGCGAGACGCTGCCGCTGTCGCGCGACAACGCCGCCGTCGTCTCGGACACCCTCACTGCCGCGCCGCGCCCGGGTATCATGGCGCCGCCACCGCCGCCGCAGCAGCAACAACGCGCGCCGCCGCGCCTTGCTGGCCCACGCATCGGCCAAAATCGCCCCGCCCCGTCTCCCTAACCTTTCAGGATTTGCCCGACCGGATTTCCCCGCATGACTGCACCGTTTTTCCGCCGCACCCTGTGCGGCCTGCTCTTCGCCGCCCTGCCCCTGTTTGCCGCCCACGCGCAAACCGCCGCCGAGGACGACACCGTCTCGCTCAATTTCGCCAATGCCGAAATCACCTCGGTGATTGAAGCCATCGGCAAGATTTCCGGCAAAAACTTTCTTATCGACCCGCGCGTCAAGGGCACGCTCAACATCGTCACCAACACGCCGGTCTCACGCGACTTGTGCTATCAGATTCTGCTCTCGGCGCTGCGTCTGCAAGGCTACACCGCCGTGGAAAGCAAGGGCGTGACCAAAATCGTGCCGGAAGCGGATGCCAAACAGCACGGCGTGCCGGTGGGCAAAAAAATCACCGGCGGCGACCGCCTCGTCACGCAGGTTTTCCCGCTGCAACACGAATCGGCCACGCAGATGGTCAACGTGGTGCGCCCGCTGGTCTCGCCCAATAATTCCGTCACCGCCTTCCCGACCAACAACACGCTGGTGGTCACCGACTACGCGGACAATCTGGAACGCATCGCGCAGATTATCGAATCGGTAGATGTCGCGCCCGGAGATGTCACCGTCATCCGCCTGCAACACGCCATCGCTGCCGACCTTGCCGACACCATCAACCGCCTGCTGAACGGCGGTGGCGGCGGTGCGGCGATGGCCGCCATCCAGCAAGGCACGGCGGTTTCCGTGCCCGGCGGCGCGGGCATTCAGGTGGTGCCCGACACCCATTCCAACAGCCTGCTGGTGCAGGCGCAGCATCCTTCGCAACTGCGCAGCGTGCGCCAGTTGGTCGCCGCGCTTGACCAGCCCGGCGCGGGCGGCAACATTCACGTCGTCTATCTGAAAAACGCCGAAGCCGTGAAAGTGGCCGAGACGCTCAACCAGGCGGTGCAAAGTTTCAACACCACTACGTCCAGCAGCACCAGCGACAACAGTTTCAGCAACAGCAGCAGCGGCACGCAGGATGGCCGTCAGGCAAGCAATCTGGCCACCGGCAACACGCAGCAAACCGGCAGCACCGGCAACAACAGTCTCATCGCCGGAGCCACCGTGCAGGCCGACCCGATTACCAACGCGCTGATTATCGTCGCGCCGGAAAGCATCTACCGCAACCTGCGCAACGTCATCGACCAGCTCGACCGCCGCCGCGCGCAGGTCTATATCGAAGCCCTGATTGCCGAAATTTCCACCGAGCACGCCGCCGAGTTTGGCATCCAGTGGCAAAGCACCAACATTCCCACCGACGGCTCCAAGGGCAACCACGTCTTTGGCGGCAGCAACTTTGGCGGCCCCGGGCAAAACATCATCGGCGCCATGGCCGACCCCACCTCGCTCGGTCGCGGCCTGAACCTGCTCGTCGGCGGCGGCACGGTGAGCGTGCCCATCAACGGCAAGATGGTCGATATTTTCAGCCTTGGCGCGCTGGCGCGTTTTCTCGCCACCGACAACCGCACCAACATCCTTTCCACGCCCACCATCGTCACGCTGGACAACGAACCGGCGAAAATCGTCGTCGGGCGCAACCTGCCCTTCGTCACCGGCCAATACACTAACACCGGCAGCAGCACGGCCACGCTCAACCCGTTCCAGACCATCGAACGGCAAGATGTGGGTTTGACCCTAGAAGTGCGCCCGCAAATTTCCGAAGGCGGCACCATCAAGCTCGACATCTATCAGGAAGCCTCCACCGTGCTGGACACCGCCGACACCACCAACGGCCCGACCACCAGCAAGCGTTCCATCAAATCCACCGTGCTGGTCGATGACGGCGCCATCATCGCGCTGGGCGGGCTGGTAGAAGACACGCAAAGCGCCGGCGAAGAGCGCGTGCCGCTGCTGGGCGATATTCCCGTGGCCGGGCAACTTTTCCGCTACAACACCCAGAAGCGTGCGAAAACCAATCTCGTCGTCTTCCTGCGTCCGGTCATTTTGCGCGACGAAGGCAGCTATGTGGATTTGACCCGCTCGCGCTACAACGACGTGCGCACCCAGCAGCGCGCGCAAGAAGGCAACAAGCGCCTGCAAGTCGACAACCCGCCGCAACTGCCCGAAATGCCCGCGCCCGCGCCCGCGCCGGAACCTGCCGCCCGCGCCATCCCCACGCAGCCGCCTGCGCCGGTAGAAGCCATCCCGCTGGACATTCCCTACCTGAACGTCAGCGACGGCCTGAACC
>JAFSWK010000142.1 GCA_017444505.1 Rhodocyclaceae bacterium
GCCGCCCGCGCCCCGCCGTCTGGCGCGCCGCACCCAGCACGCGCACGGGCGCGCCTGCGGGCGACGCGGGCGCATCCATCAGCGCGCTGTTGGTAGAGGCGCATTCCTCTACCCACTGCACGTCAAAGCGCGCCGCCTGCGCGCCCAGCGCGGCGAGCACGCGGCTTGGCGCAAGCCTGCCATCAAAACGGCGAGATTCTGGATTCATGGCGGTTCCAGCCAAAAGACGGTTGCGAAGGAGTGCGAAAAGAAAAGCAGCGGATGATAGCGGAATCAGGCCGAATGTGCTGATTTACGGGCAGTTTTGTGTTTGCGCGGCTTTTTCGGCGCGGGCAGCGGCAACTCGTCCCAGCTTTGCCGCAGCAGTTCGGCGAGCCAGTACGGGTCATCCAGCCGGTCATCGACCCGCAGCCAGTCTTTCGCGCCGGAAAACGGCGGCGCGGGCGTGGCATCTTCGCCTGCAAAGGCGCGACCGGCCTGCGTCGGTTTGATGAACAACTGGTCATCACAAATCAGCGCCACTACCTTGCCCTGCCAGTACAGCGCGTATTCGCCAAAGAGCTTGCGCGAAGTCACGCCGCCAAGCAGCGCCAACTGGTCGCAAACAAAGGCGAGAAATTCCTTGCCCGAGGCCATCTCAGGCGCGCCCGCAGCCTGCCGTCCGGCGCATCATGGCTGCCCGTCCGCCGCCAGCAGCGCACGCGCCATGCAGAAAGCGGCCAGCGTTTGGGCATCCGTCATCCGCCCTTCGCCAATGGCCGCTTCAATTTCGGCGGGCGACATGGCAAAGACTTCGATGAATTCGTGCTCATCGAGCGCACGCTCGCCCCGACGCAAGCCGCGCGCCAGAAAGACTTCGATTTTTTCGTCGGAATAGCCGATGCAGGGATGAATTGCGCCCAAGTGTTCCCATTGCTGCGCCTGAAAGCCGGTTTCTTCTTTCAGCTCGCGCTGCGCGCATTGCAACGCGGGTTCGTTCGCATCCAGCTTGCCGGCGGGAAATTCCCAAAACACCTGCCCCAGTGGGTGACGATACTGGCGTTCCATGACCAGCGCACCATCATCCTGCACGGCAAGAATGACCACTGCGCCGGGATGATGCACGTATTCGCGCGCACTGGTACGGCCATCGGGCAGGCGGACAGTGTCGCGCCAGATTTGCAAAAACGCGCCCTGCCACGGAATTTCCCGCGACAGGGTTTGTTCGACCAGCGAATCCGTGGAAGAAGCCTGCGCCGTCATGCCCAGCGAACGATTCAGGACAGCGAAACCGGCAGGGCTTGCAGGCACATTTCCAGCAACCATTGCGGCGCCAGACCCAGCACAGCGATGCCAATGCCGTTGACCGACAGCAAGAAGCGCACGTCCGGCGAGGAGACCAGCTGCTCTTCGCTTTGCGGCGCGTCAAAGTACATCAGCTTGACCACGCGCAGGTAGTAGAACGCGCCGATTACCGACATCACCACCGCCAGCAGCGCCAGCCAGTAGCCGCCCGCCTGCACCACCGCCTGCAAGACGGCGAGCTTGGCAATGAAGCCGACAAAGAACGGAATGCCCGCCATGGAAAGCATGGTGAACATCATCATGCCGGCAAACCAGCGGCTGCGGCGGTTCAAGCCCTTGAAGTCGTCCAGCGTGTCGGCCTCAAAGCCGCTGCGCGACAGCAACACAATGGTGCCGAAGGCCGCCAGCGTCATCACGACATAGGCCACCGCGTAGAACAGCGCGGCGCTGTACGCATTGACCGCCAGCGGCAGCGACGAAACACCCGGCAGCACGAAAGCGGTGGGTGCGGCTTCCTCGCTGCCAATCCAGGTCGCCGACAGCAAACCCAGCAGCACAAAACCCATGTGCGAAATGCCCGAATAGGCCAGCATCCGCTTGATGTTGGTTTGCGCGATGGCGGCCAGATTGCCCAGCACGATGGAGGCGACCGCCAGCACAATCAGCATGTTCTGCCAATGCACCATCAAATCTGCCATGCCAAAGGCCAGCAGGCGCAGGGCCATGCCCAGCGCGGCCAGTTTCGGTGCGCCGGCAATCAGCAGGGTGACGGCAGTGGGCGCGCCCTGATAGACATCGGGCACCCACATGTGAAACGGCGCAATGCCCAGCTTGAAGGCAATGCCGCAGACCAGAAACACCAGCCCGAAGGCGAGCACCACGCGGCTTTCCGGCGCAATGGCGATACCCAGCGAAGAGGCATTCATGAGCGCGGAAAGATCCATCGTGCCGGTGGCGCCATAGACCATAGACATGCCGTAGAGCAACATGCCGGAAGCCAGCGAGCCGAGCACAAAGTATTTCATCGCCGCTTCGGTGGCGCGGGCGTTGTCGCGGTCAAAGGCAATCAGCGCATACAGCGGCAGCGACATCATTTCCAGCCCGATATAAATCGTCAGCATGTGGTTGGCGGAAACCAGCACCATCATGCCCAGCGCCATCAGTTGCACCAGCATGAAAAATTCGGGACGATCCATCTTGCGCACGGCCAGATAATCACGGCCATAGAGCAGGCTGACGATGACGGCAAAGAGAATCATCAGTTTCATGAAACCGGCCAGCGAATCGGCGATGAACAAATCGCTGAACGTCAGCACCGCCTGGTTCGGCATCACCAGCACCACGATGACGCAGGCACCGAGCAGCGAAATCTGCGCCAGCCCGTAGCCCAGTGCGCGCGCACTTTGGCGGTCTCGCACAAACGTGGTCAGCAGCAGGGAAAGCAGCACCATGACGGCCACGAATATTTCCGCAGCGGCAGGAAGAAAGTTGGGAATGGCGAAATTCATCGTTGGCAATCCGGAACAATCAGACGGGGTCAATGCTTACGGAAGAATCGGCAAAACCTTGCCGGCGCTCACCTGCGCCAGCAACTGTTCTACCGAAGCGTGCATGACTTCGGTCAGGGGATAGGGATACAGACCCATGGCGAGCACGCACAGCGCAAGGAC
>JAFSWK010000012.1 GCA_017444505.1 Rhodocyclaceae bacterium
CCCCTGTGCGGAGGGGCACGAGCCCCTTCCGGCCACAGGCGGTTCGTAGTCTACACGGAAAGCAGCCCGGATAAGCGGCGAACAATGCCTTCAGCCACTTCTTCAATGGGTAAACTTTCACACGAGGCTCCAATTTGATCCGCTACACGAGGCATACCGTAGACGACGCACGAGGCTTGATCCTGCGTGATGGTCCAGGCTCCCTTTTGCCGCAGCTCCAGCAGGCCGTCGGCACCATCCTTGCCCATGCCGGTGAGCAATACGGCCACTACCGTGCAGGCCGCTTCGGCAACAACCGAACGAAACAACATGTCGACCGAGGGGCGATGGCGGTTGCATGGCTCGGCGCTGGACAGCGTACAACGATAGCCATTCGCACCACGCGAGAGCAGCAGATGCGAGTGCCCCGGGGCAATATAGACCGTGCCCTGACAGAGCGATTCATCATGCTCGGCTTCCTTGACGCGCATCTGGCACGAGGCATCCAGCCTGCTGGCAAAGGTTTCAGTGAAATTTTCCGGCATGTGCTGCACAACCATCACCGGCGGCGTGTTGGCCGGCAACTGGGAGAGCACGGTCTTGAGCGCATCGGTGCCGCCCGTCGAGGCGCCAATGACCACAATCTGGCGCACGATGTTGAGCGCCGGCAGCGTTTTTCCGGACGAGCGGGAAGAAAACGAGGCGGAATCGTGGTCGCTCATTTTTTCCTCCGGGTGGGCGTGGGTCGATACACGGTTTTCCCCACGTTGGTGAACAAGTCAGATGCGTGCAGGAAACTTTCAGAATGCCCGGCGTACAGTTCGCCACCTTCTTCCAGTACGCCCAGAAAGCGTTGCAGGATGGCGCGCTGCGTTTCCCGGTCAAAGTAAATCATCACGTTGCGGCAGAAAATGGCATCAAAGCGACCATGCAGCGGCCAACTGGAATCGAGCAGATTGATGCGGCAAAAGCGCACCAGTTGATGCAGTTGCGGAATCACTTTCCAGCGGCTGGAATGCTCGCCATCCACGGCCTGGAAAAACTTGTGCAGCCGCCCTTCCGAAACACCGTTCATGCGCTCGCTGCCATAGACGCCTTCGCGCGCGTCAATCAAGACCTGGGTGTTGATGTCGCTGGCAATAATTTCCACCGGCGGAGACAGGCTGGCAAACGCTTCACAGGCGGTCATCGCCAGCGAGTACGGTTCTTCGCCCGTCGAGGCAGCACAGCACCAGATGCGAAACGGACGCGACGAAGACGGCAACCATTGACGCAGACGCCGTGCCAGCAGCTCAAAATGATGCGCTTCGCGGAAAAAGGAAGTCAGATTGGTGGTCAGCGCGTTGACGAAAATATCCCAGTCCCCGGGGGCGCGGTCGATCAGTTCCAGATATTCGCGGAAGGTGCTCAGGCGGCGCTCGCGCAGGCGCTTGGCCAAACGGCCATAGACCATGTCCTGCTTGCTGGATGCCAGCGCAATGCCGGCAAAATCGTAAATTCGCCGGCGGATGTTTTCGTAGTCTTCAATGGTGAAGACAAATTCACGAGTGTGCAGCTTATTGGAGGCGCTCACCGGGCGCATGGCCAGCGGTGCGGGATCCCGCGAGGCGGTGGCGGGTTCGGGCGCGTGCGGCGCAGACGTGCGGGTGAGCGCAGAAAAATCCAGCGGCGGGTGCGATGCAGGAATGCGGGGCGCCGTCGATGCTGCGGCAGGTTCAGAGGGGTGCGACGCAGGAATGCGGGGCGCTGACGAGGCAGGCGCTGCGGGCGGCAGAGATGGCGGCACGTGCCGCACGCCCTGCCCCGGACGGGCAGAGCTGCGAGACGGCGAACCGGCCAGCGCAGCCGCAACCTGTTCGGAAACCGACATGGGTGCTGCGCCCGAAGCCCGTGCAGACGGCTGCGAAACCGGCGGCGCTGGCGCAGGAGAGACTGCATCCGCAGGAGGCGCCGCTTTCGGCGCTTCCTTGCCGCCACGCGCGCCAGAACGCCCCAAAATGCCGCTCAACGCGGCAGCCACCTGCTCGGAAACCGACATGGGCGCGGCAGCGCCCGAAGGCTGGGAGGACGGCGCTGGCTCAGGCGTCGGCTCAGGCTCAGGCGCAGGACGCTGCGCACGGGCAATCAGCGCCAACGATTCTTCCACAGGGCGAATCAGCGGACGCGGGCGCTCCGCCTGGTTGCCCGGCCATTTTTCCATGGCGGCAAACGCACCGCTTTTCGTAGCAGCACGCCCTGCCGTATGGCCTGCGGGAGTTCGCGATTTGTCCGTCATTGCTCATGCGCGGGGAAATGGTGCCGTACCCGATAAATCTTCCGTCTGGCCGGACTTGTCCCCGGAGGAAACAGGATTAGCAGCCATTGTCGCAGATTTTCCTGCCTGCGGCGCATCGCCAGCTTGCGCAGCTTGCAGTCGCGCGCGCAAAGGCGTGAGCACCGCATGTACCCGTGCGCCCAGCGCTTGCGCTGCTTCGCCCTTGGCGCTCGCCAGCGTCACATCTGCCTGCAAGGCGGCCAGCGCCTGTTCGGCCTGTTGCAGCGTGCGGCGCAGCGCCGTGCCCCGCAACGCCGCCTCGGGCGCAAAGTGCGCGGCACTCACCATTGCCAGCAAGCCGGGCACATGCAAACGCCACAACCGCCGCCCGTCGTGCGTCTGCACTGCTCCGGCCAGATACGGCCAGCGCTCGCGCAGGTGTTCGGGCAGGTAGAGCAATTCGTCAGCAACAAAACATTCCAGCCCGGCCACCGTCTGCACCAGCAGCGCCGCCTCGCCCGCCGCTTCGCCAATCACCACGGCCAGCGCGGGCGGTAAATCTTCCAGCGCCCGCGGATGCACATGCGGCCACCATTGCGCGGGGGCGAGCAAGGGCAGCAGACGTTGCGCAAACGGCAGGCGCGCCGGGGCGTCCGCCGGCCACAGCACGTCGTCCTGCACGGCGACGATGCCGTGCACACAGGCCAGCGGCAAGGCGAAGTCGTAGCCCGCGCAGTGGAAAATCTGCATCGCTTCGCCCGCCGGCACAAGCGCCGCCGGGGCGGGCGCGGAGGCACGCTCTGGCGCAGGCGAAACCGGCGGCGCAGGCTTCGGTGCGGGTGCAGGCTTCGGTGCAGGCGCAGGTTTGGGCGCGCGCGCGCGCCTGGCTTCTTCTACGAGCACGGAACCCGGTTCGGCCAGAGAAGAGAGCGCATTTTCCAGCACTGCGTCCGGTGCGTCCGTTTGCAGGCTCAGTTCGCACACCTGGCCGGGCACCGGCGCAGGTTCGGTGGCAGGAATACCGCCCGTGAAACGCCCCAGTTCCGATAAGGCTTCCAGCGCGCGACGCCACAGCAGACTCACCCCCACCAGCATCCGCCCAATCTGAAAACGCAGCCGTACCTGACGCCCCATCGACATCGCCCGGGGCACTTGCCGCGCATCGGCAGCCAGCGCGCAACACATGACTTCAATTACGGCTTCATCACACGCCTGCCCTGCACGCAAACGCGCCAGCTGCTCGCGCAGCAAGGTGCTTCCCTGCACCAGCAACGCCGCATCGGTGGCCTGTTTCGTATGCTGCTGCAAGGCGCGCGCCAGACGGGCAAACGATTCGTAGCCCAGGGTTGCCGCCGCGCCGCACAAAGAATGCAGCAGCCGCCCCAGTTCATAGCGGTCCGCTTCCGCCACCGTCTCGCCCGCCAGCAGCTGCGCGAGCGAATCCAGCACGCTGGCGCTTTCCGCGAAAAATTGCTCCTGCAAAGAAAGACTATCTGCACTCATGATGGCTACCCGGCACGACACAGGCGCAAAACATTCCGCCCTCTGCGCTGTTATCGGCCAAGCCACAGCGCCGCTGAAGCGTCAGGCGGCGAAATATTTTTCACGCAGTGTGACATTCGTCACATTGCCGCGCTGGTTGCCGCTTGCCCTCGCGCGCGCATTTCCATTTCCCGCGCCGCGCCGCTATCTTCCGGCGGGGCTTCCAGCGCGCCAAAGGATTCCCGGCGCATGTCTTCCTCGGCCTGTTTGTTCAGCACCAGCAGACTGATGCGGCGGTTGATGGGTGCGGCGGGGTCTTCGGGCACCAGCGGTGCGATATCCGCCAAACCGACTACGCGCATGACTTTCGATGGATCCAGCCCGCCCTGCACCAGTTCACGACGCGAGGCGTTGGCGCGGTCGGCAGAAAGTTCCCAGTTGGAAAAGCCGCGATGGCCGCTGACAAAGGGCGTGGAATCGGTGTGACCCGAGATGGAAATCTTGTTCGGCACGCCATTGAGCGCCCGCCCGATGGCGCGCAGCAGCGAGCGCATGTGCGGCTGCACCTCGGCACTGCCACTGCTGAACATGGGACGGTTTTTCTCATCCACAATCTGGATGCGCAAACCTTCGGCAGTAATCTGCACCAGCAACTGATCCCGGTACGGGCGCAACTCCGGACTGGCTTCCACCACCGCTTCAATGCGCCCTTTCAAATCCAGCAACTGGGCGCGTTCTGCGCTTCTGTCCACGCCGCCCGTGCCTTCGCCTTCGCCCGTGCCTTCGCCGGAACGATCTTTGCCCTGCACGCCACTGTCACTCTGGCCGCCTTGCGCGCGCAGGCTGGCATCATCCGTTCTCGGCTTTTCACGCCCCGGCGTGGTGCCGCGACGTACCTGACCGACGGATTTGGTCAAATCCTCGCCACCGGCAGGCAGCACACTGGAAATTTCCTGTTCCCCCACCGAAGAGCCGCCCATCATGGCGACTTTCATTTCCATGTCAAAACCTTCGGC
>JAFSWK010000143.1 GCA_017444505.1 Rhodocyclaceae bacterium
GGCAACGGCGTAGTGCTCAACATCAGCCATCTGCTCAAAGAAATTGAAAAACTCGAAGCCGGCGGCATCCGCGTGCGCGAACGCCTCTTCATCAGCCCCGGCTGTCCGCTGATTCTGGCCACGCACGTTGCCCTTGACCACGCCCGCGAAGCCGCCCGCAGCGAAGGGCGGAAAATCGGCACCACCGGCAACGGCATCGGCCCCGCCTATGAAGACAAGGTAGCGCGCCGCGCGCTGCGGGTCTATGACCTCTTCGCGCCGGAACGTTTCCGCGAACAACTGGCGCTGAACCTGGAAGAATGCAACGCCCAGCTTGCCCGTCTGGGCGCGGCGGCGCTGGAACTCGAACCCATCTACACCGAAGCCATGCGCGTTTTTGAAGTCATCCGCCCCATGGTGGCCGACGTTTCCGCCGCGCTGCACCGCATCAACCAGGAAGGCGGCAACCTGCTCTTTGAAGGCGCGCAAGGCACGCTGCTGGATATTGACCACGGCACCTATCCGTTCGTCACTTCCAGCAACTGCGTGGCCGGGCAAGCCGCCGCCGGTTCCGGCATCGGCCCCGGGCGGCTGCATTACGTGCTGGGCATCACCAAAGCCTACTGCACCCGCGTGGGCGCAGGACCTTTCCCGACCGAACTGGATATTGACACCGCCGGTGCGCCCGGCGAACAAATGTCCGTGAAAGGGCGCGAATTTGGCACCGTCACCGGACGCAAGCGTCGCTGCGGCTGGCTGGACCTGGCCGCGCTCAAACGTTCCATCCTGATTAACGGCGTCACCGGCCTGTGCATCACCAAACTCGACGTACTCGACGGCCTGCAAGAACTCAAACTGTGCACCGGCTACCTGCTCGACGGCGAAAAAATCGACCTGCTGCCGATGGGCGCGGAAGAAGTCTCGCGCTGCCAGCCTATTTATGAGACGCTGCCCGGATGGAGCGGCAGCACCTTCGGCGCACGCTCGTGGGACGCGCTGCCGCCTGAGGCGCGCGCCTACCTGCACCGCGTGGAAGAAATCTGTGAAATTCCCATCGACGTCATTTCCACCGGCCCCGAGCGCGAAGAAACCATCCTGCGCCGCCATCCCTTCGGCGCATGATTCCGGCTACAATCCCGTATTCATTTTCAATTCATAGGCTTGCACCATGATTCATCGAACCTCGCTCCTCACCGCCGCCGCCTGCTGCCTGCTGCTCGCTGCCTGCGCCAGCAAACCTGCCGCTGAAGGCGATACTGCGAACGCCCCTGCCGCCGCGCCCGTGGAAGACGCGCTGAACAGCAATGCCGCAACAACGCCTGCGCCCGATGGCGGCAGCACGCAAGGCGCCTCGCTCGCCCCGCTGTCCGCGCAGCCTGCTGCCAGCGCCACCGCCGCGCCCGCGCCTGCCAATTTCGTGCTGACCGGAAACGGCTGGAAAGGCAAACTCGTCGGCAACAAACTGCATCTGGACGAACTGCCCAAAGCGGACGGCCCGCAGCTTCGTCCGGTGGAAGTTCGCGCCGCGGGCGAGGGCGCGCTGGAAGCGACCGGCATGGAAGAAAACGGCCACCCCTTCACCCTGCGCATTCTGCCGCTCGCCTGCAAAGGCGCGGACGACAAGCAATACACCTACACCGTCAAACTGGAACGCACGCTCTCCTCACACATCGGCTGCGCCGCACCGCGCTGAGGCGCACCGTTTTACGCACACGCGCCACAACAACAACCAGGACGGTCGGCAGCCAAGTCAGGCTCCCTCTGGGAGGGAACTGTCGGTAGCGGCAGGGTGGGCAACTTTGTCCCCACGCGCCAGCCGCCCTGTCCGCATGGCGAACGGTATAATTTCGGCGACTTCGTTCCATGTTCGGGAGACAGACCGTGTCCGCGCTGATTTCGCATTCGCCGCAAGAAATTTCCGCCATGTATGGGCGGCTATCGAAAGAACAACCGCAGGAAGTGTTTGATTACATTAAAAACATCTCCGCCCGCCCACCCGCGCAACACAATCTGGCGCGCTATTTTGGCGTACTGAAACTTTCTTCGGACGCTTTGCAAATCCAGCAGGCGATGCGCGATGAATGGCGCTGATTTTGTCGCGGACACCAATGCGCTGCTGTATTTGCTGTGCGGAAACGCTTGTATGCGTCCCTACTGGTCGAAACGCCTGGGCGTTTCCGTCATCAGCGAAATCCTGCTGGAACCCGCCTGTTAAGGGCGGCGACGTGGGCAACAAGTTGCCCACCCTACGGGTCTACAACATCGCGTGCACGGGGGCTTCGCACGCACAAAAAACCGCCGCGACAGGGGAGGCGTCGCGGGGCAAATGATTATTTGCCCCTACATCCTGTTCCGCCCGCCCCGCAAAAACCCACCGCTGATTTCTCCTCCGCCGCCCCCACGTCGTCGCCCTTAACGGGCGACTTCCGAGACGGAGCGATGCTCCGTCTCCCTACCTACTGCGCGCCGGCGCGTTGCAGGATTCCGGCAATTTCTTCGTCGCGGGCAAGCGCCAGGGCAGTTTCCCCTTCGGCGTTGGCGGCGTTGACATTCGCGCCCGCCGCAATCAGGCGGCGGACAATTTCCGCCTGTCCCGCCCATGCCGCCATGATGAGCGGTGTGCTGCCGTCTTCTGCCGTCAGATTGACATTGGCACCTGCTGCAATCAGGGCGCTGGCAACGGCGGGATAGTCTTCGCCTTCCTCGACTTCATTGATGTCCCGCGCGGCGGCACCCATGAGCGCCGTCCAGCCGCCTTCGTCTGTGGCATCTACCGGCGCTCCGGCTGCCAGCAGGCGGCGGACAACATCGGGGCGGCCATAACTGGACGCTTTCATCAGGGCGGTGTAGCCATCTTCTTCCGTCGCGGCGTGAATATCGGCGCCCGCTTCAATGAGGGCTTCGGCAACGTCGTCATGCCCATTTTCTGCGGCAAGCATCAGCGCCGTATTGCCTTCTTCATCCGTGGCATCTACGTCCGCCCCCGCCGCCAGCAGGCGGCGGACGATGGCCGCACTGCCTGCTTCGGCTGTCTGCATGAGGATGTCGTTTCCGTTTTCAAGAATGGCGCGCATATCCGCGCCCGCGTCCAGAAGCGCATCAAACGCCTGTTCATTGCCATGTATCGCGGCGCATGTCAGGGCGGTGTCGCCATCCGGAGTTTGGGCGTGGATATTGGCTCCGGCAGCCAGCAGGCGGCGAATGATGGTGGCATGGTCGGCTTCGGCTGCTTCCATGAGGGCGTTGCTGCCGTGTTCGTCTGTGGCGTGAATGTCGGCGCCCGCTTCAATGAGCAGATCGACGACCTGCTCTTGCCCCATGCACGCGGCATACATGAGAGGCGTTGCGCCTTTCGGGATGAACGCAAAC
>JAFSWK010000144.1 GCA_017444505.1 Rhodocyclaceae bacterium
CCGCTTGTCCGATACGTCGCAGACGATGGATTACGGTGCGCCGACGCTGACCCGCGAGGGGGTTATCGTTGCAGGCAACGGGCGCTTTGAGGGCGTGAGCGGGGCGTATGCAGGCGACGGGCAGGCTGCGGCGCAGTATCGGGCGCAACTGGAAGAAAACGCGCAACGCTTCGGGCTGGATGCGCAGCGTATTCGGGGCATGAAGAAGCCGGTGCTGGTGCGACGGGTGACGCAGGATGCGGACACACGCCAACTTGCCGTGCAGTCGAACCAGCCTGCGGGCTTGCGTATGTCGGACATGGAACAGGCGGCGCTGGATGCTGAACGCATGGGGGCGAATCTGGCCGATTTGCACATTCATGAGGATGGCAGCATCGCGCCGACACAGCATAACCATGAGGTAATCGCGCGCGCCCTGGGCGGCTATACGACGGAAGAGGCGGGTGAGTTCATGGCCGCCGATGGCGGGCTGTCGCAAGCGGGGCTGCGCCGCGTGCGCAATGCCATTCTGTATCGCGCCTATGGCAAGTCGGACGTGCTGACGCGCTTGCTGGAAGCGCCAGATGCGGACATGCGCAACGTGGGCACGGCGTTGCTGCGCGCTGCCGGTTCGCTGGCGGAAAACCGGCGGGCGATGGATGAAAACCATATCCCGGCGGAATATGACATTGCGGCAGATCTGGAAGCGGCCATCGCCGCGCTTTCACGCATCCGCGCCAGCGGGCAGCATGTGGAGAGTTTCTTGGCGCAGAGCGATTGGGTAGGCGGCGGCTTGTCTGAGAGCGGGCGCACCATTTTGCGCATGGTCTCGGAGAATCTGCGCTCGGCCAAGGCTATCACGCAGTTCTTGCGCGAGTACGCGGCGCGGGTACAATCGTTGCAAAACACTTCGGGCGGGCTGTTCGGTGACATGCCGCGCCCCGGCAAGCAAGAGGTGCTGGAAGATGTCAAACGAAGATTCGATGAACAACGAAACCTTGCCCGTGGACAAAACGACCTCTTCGGGCAGTCCGCAGATTCCGCCCGAGGAGATGGCGGCATTGCAACGGCTGACGGCCAGGATGCAAAACCCGCTGGTGTTGCAGGCGATGCAAGAGGCGCTGGAAGCGGTGCGCAAGCAGGGGCTGACGGACGAGGAGTAAGCGGCCAGCCGCAGGCCGGGCAAGACGAGGGAACAGACGGCGGGGCAGTTGTTGCAGAAAATGCAACGGCTGACGCCGGGACAGGTAGGGGACAAAATGTCCCCCCCGTTGTCGACAAAAATCAAACCGCCGAGGGGCAGACCGTTTCCAATCCGGAAACAGTTGCCACGGGGCAACCTGCCGGAAATGCCGGACAGTTGCCGTCCGACCTGATTCCCGCGCGCATGTGGGCGGACAAGAGCAAGGCGGGGCGGTTGGGTACGCTCTTTGGCGCGCGGCTGGGCAATGAGATGAACGCCGAGCAGATGCGCGCGCTTGCCCGCCAGCCGTGGGAGCAAATTGAGCCGCGCTTGCAGCGGCGCATCTATGCCGCAATGCTGTTGGGGCTAGACCCGAAGCAGCGCGGCGGGCTGGAATTTACGGCGACACTGGATGCGGTGAGCAACGGGCGCGAATCGCCGGAGATGGCGCGCGCCTTCGATGCGGCATTCTGGACGCAGGGCGCCAAAACTGAGGAGCAGGGCGCCAAAACTGAGGAGCAGGCCGCCAAAACTGAGGAGCAGGCCGCCAAAACTGAGGAGCAGGCCGCCAAAACTGAGGAGCAGACCGCCCCGTCGGACTGGGTGGGCTTGACGTTTGCGCAGGCTGCCGAGGATTGGGACGGGCGCAGCGAGGCGCAGCGCGTGAAGGTGCTGGCCGCTGCGTTGCGCAAGAATGAGATGGATTTGCGCTCGCGCATGAAGACGGGGCGGAAGTCCTTTGCGGAGCTTGACCCCGCCTTGCAGCGGCGCGTGGCCGCTGCCATGACCTTGCTGCGCGACAAGTCCGAGCGCAACGGGGCAACCGTGAAACAGTTGATGGCGCAGCGCGCGGGCAAAGACTTGCCGCAAACGCCAGAAGCACGCGGCAAAACCGAGAAGCAGGCGAGAGAAGAGCGGGAGGAGGCGGCTAAACGAAACAAAACGGGGGCAGATTCCCGTTATACGAAATCCGCTGAGGATATTTCGCCCGCTGGCGAGGCTTCGCCCAGAAATGGGGCGGGGAATGTTTCGTTTGAGAATGATTCGCACAGCGCCGAAACTGGAACAAGCGGCGGCGTTATTCCAGGAAACGGGCGGAACGTGGAACAAGGCGCGGCGCAGGGTGCGCGCACGCAGCGGCGGGCGACTTCCCGCGAGATGACCAAGGCGCAGGAGCAGCAGCAGTGGAACGAGGAACAGCGCGCGGCTTTGGTTGCGCATTGGCGCAATCTTGACAAGGATGGTCGCCGCGCCCTGTTGGAAGAGCTTGGTTATGCAGAATCTGTGGACGGGCATTACTCTGGCAGCGTGGAAGGCATTACCCGCCTGTTGCGCGATTTGGAGCAACAGACCGTAAACGGTCACAACAATTTGATTGCGGATTTTGCAGCCAAGGAAGCATCGGACAGTATCCGC
>JAFSWK010000145.1 GCA_017444505.1 Rhodocyclaceae bacterium
CCGCAGAAACGGAACGGCGCCGTGATTTCCGCCAGCGCCGTGTCCAGCGAAAGCCCGCAAAGCACCGGGTTGGCGGGCGCATCAAACGCTTCGCGCGGTGCGTTCCAGGTGGAGCACACCAGCACGCGGCGCGGCGCCATCAGCCCGCCCGAACCGTAGGGCTTGGTAGGGTCGTCGCGCGTGCGCCCGTCGCCGGTGAGAAAGGTGCCGTTGTGCAGCCCCGTGTTGAACACTTCGTCCACATATTTTTTCCAAATCCACGGCGCGGAAAACCAGTTGACGGGCATTTGCACAATGATGGCGTCCGCAGCGAGGAACTTGCGCTCTTCCTGCGCGGCGTCATAGCCGCTGGCGACGTGCGTTTCGGCCACGCTGGCGCCGCGCTCGACAAAAAACGCGCGCGCCACAGCCTGCGCGCTGGCGTTGAGCTTGCCCTCGGTCCAGCCGGGGTACGGAAGGTGGGCGTTGATGAGCAGCGTATTCATGTCGGCAATTGTACGCGGCGCGCTTTTTCCATTTGTCGCCATTGCAGAAACTCCTGTTACCCGTGAAAACGAAAAAGTTGCGTTCCGCATTATAAGGGCGCACACAAACAGCCGCCTGATTCCGATGTTGACCGGCAGCGCGATCTGGAAAGTGTGCGAAGGGAAAGTCAGCCGACCGGATACGGTGCGAATCGTGCCTGATTTTCGTCGATGGCCAGCGGTTTGCCGATGGTGGGAAAGGCGCGCTGGGGGCAGTTGCTGCGCGGGCACACTTTGCAGCCTGCGCCGATGGGGGTGAAACCTTCGCGGTCTTTGAGGTCCAGCCCTTTGCTGTAGACCAGACGTTCGGCATGGCGCAGGTCGCAGCCCAGACCGATGGAGAAGGTTTTGCGCGCGGCGCCAAAGCCGCCGTAGCCACGCGAGACGGTGCGGGCAATCCATAAATAGGCGCGCTCATCCGGCATTGCCGCCAGTTGGGTGAGCACGCGCCCGGGCTGCGCGAAGGCTTCATAGACGTTCCACAGCGGACAGGTGCCGCCGATGCGCGAGAAGTGAAAATCGGTGGCGGACTGGCGCTTGGAGATGTTGCCGGCGCGGTCGACGCGCACGAAAAAGAACGGCACGCCGCGCGCTGCCGGGCGTTGCAGGGTCGACAGGCGGTGGCAGGTGGTTTCAAATTCAACGCCGAAGGCGCGCCCCAGCAGTTCGATGTCGTAGCGCAACAGTTCGGCCTGTTCCAGAAACTGGCCGTAGGGAAGAATCAGCGCACCGGCAAAGTAGTTGGCCAGACCGATGCGCGCCAGACGCCGCGCTTCGTCACTGGATAGGCGGGCTTGGGCGGCGATGGCGTCAATCTGCGGGCGGGCTTCCAGAAAGGCCAGTTGCGTGGCCATCTGAAAGGCGGCCTGGCCGTTGGTCAGTTGCGGCGAGAGGGTAAGAATCTTTTCGGCAGGCTCGAAACGGCGGCGCGCCCGCGCCCCGCCCTCCCCTTGCCAGGCGGCGCGGGCGACGCGAATGCCGTGCGTGTCTTCCAGCCGTTTTTCCAGCCGTTCTGCCGCCTCAATGGGGCGCACGTTCCATTGCCGCGCAAGCTCTTCGGCCAGTTCGTCGAGTTCGGCGATGTGGTTGTGGCGGGCGTAGAAAAAATCGCGCACTTCCTCGAACGGCATGAGCTTGGGCGCGCCCAGTTCGCTGCGGTCGATGCCCAGACGGGTCGCCCAGGCTTCTTCGCGTTCCTGATTGTCGCGTCGGCTTTTCGCCAGCCGCAGCAAGGTGCGCGCCACTGCCGGCATGTTCGCCGCCAGTTCGCGGATTTCGGCCAGCGAGATGGCTTCTTCGTCTTCCGTCTGTTCGTCCAGCAGTTCGCGCAAATCGGTGATGTAGCGCGCTTCGTCGACTTCCGAAAAACGCTGCACATCAACGCCCAGCACGGCATTGAGTTTGAGCAACACCGGCACGGTCAGCGGGCGCTGGTTGCGCTCCAACTGGTTCAGATAGCTGGGCGATAGCTCCAACGCCCGCGCCAGCGCAATCTGGGTCAGACCGCGTTCTTCGCGCAGCCGTTTCAGGCGCACGCCCATGAAAGCCTTCTTCATCTTCGCCTTACCTCATTCGCAATAGTCGCAAATTCGCGGATACGCATTCGCAAAAATTCACTTTTTCAGGACTATTCAGTAACTTGCGGATGCGTATATTGCGAAAAAGTGCCGCCGGAAGCAAGAAAAATCGGCGGCCAATTTCACCTATTCCAGTTGAGGAGGAATGCCCCATGAGCGCAGTGCAAGAAAATGTCCTGAAAGCGAAGAAACCCGTCCCTGTGAGCGTGCTGGCGGAAAACGATGCCCCGAAAGCGCCGAAAGTGAAAAAATCCGTCGCCCTCTCCGGCATTACGGCGGGCAACACCGCGCTGTGCACCGTCGGCAAGACGGGCAACGACCTGCGCTATCGCGGCTACGACATTCTCGATATTGCCGAACATTGCGAGTTTGAGGAAATCGCCTATTTGCTGGTGCACGGCAAACTGCCTACCGGCGCGGAACTGCGCGCCTACAAAGCCAAGCTGAAAACCCTGCGCGGCCTGCCCGCCAGCGTCAAACAGGCGCTGGAATCGTTGCCCGCCTCGTCGCACCCGATGGACGTGATGCGTACCGGCGTCTCCGCCCTGGGCTGCGCGCTGCCGGAAAAGGATGACCACAGCATCCCCGGCGCGCGCGACGTGGCCGACCGCCTGATGGCCTCCCTCGGTTCCATGCTGCTCTATTGGTATCACTATTCGACCAACGGCAAGCGCATTGAGGTAGAAACCGACGACGATTCCATTGGCGCGCATTTCCTGCACCTGCTGCATGGTCGCAAGCCTTGTGCGCTGTGGGAACGCGCCATGCACACGTCGCTGATTCTCTACGCCGAGCATGAATTTAACGCTTCTACCTTTACCGGACGGGTGATTGCGGGCACCGGCTCGGACATGTATTCGGCCATCACCGGCGCCATCGGCGCGCTGCGCGGCCCCAAGCACGGCGGCGCCAACGAAGTCGCGCTGGAAATCCAGCGCCGCTACGAGACGCCGGACGAGGCCGAGGCAGACATTCGCCGCCGCGTGGAAAACAAGGAAGTGGTCATCGGCTTTGGCCATCCGGTCTATACCATTGCCGACCCGCGCAACGAAGTCATCAAGCGAGTGGCGCACCTGCTGTCCGTCGAAGCCCGCTCGACCAGCATGTACGACATTGCCGAGCGGCTGGAAACCGTGATGAAGGACATCCGCAAGATGTTCCCCAATCTGGACTGGTTCAGCGCGGTGAGCTATCACATGATGGACGTGCCCACGGCGATGTTTACGCCGCTCTTTGTCATCGCCCGCACCTCCGGCTGGGCGGCGCATATCATTGAGCAGCGCCTGGACAATAAAATCATCCGCCCGAGTGCCAACTACGTCGGGCCGGAAGACCGTCCCTTCCCGCCGATCGACCAGCGTCAATAAGGTAAGCAAGCAGCATGAACAAGGATTTTCGCAAAGCATTGCCCGGCACGGCGCTGGATTATTTCGACGCCCGCGCCGCCATCGACGCCATCCGCCCCGGCGCTTACGACGCCCTGCCCTACGTCTCGCGCGTGCTGGCCGAACAGTTGCTGCGCCGCTGTGAGCCGGCGCGGCTGCGCGAGGCGCTGACACAGCTCATCGAGCGCCGCCGCGACCTGGATTTTCCGTGGTATCCGGCGCGCGTGGTCTGTCACGACATTCTTGGCCAGACGGCCTTTGTCGATCTGGCCGGACTGCGCGATGCCATTGCCGCGCAAGGCGGCGACCCCGCCAAGGTCAATCCGGTCGTGCCCACGCAGTTGATTGTTGACCATTCGCTGGCCGTCGAATGCGGCGGCGACGACCCCGATGCCTTCGCCAAAAACAGAGCCATCGAAGAGCGCCGCAACGAAGACCGCTTACACTTCATCGAATGGACGCGCAAGGCGTTTGACAATGTCGACGTCATCCCGGCAGGCAACGGCATCATGCACCAGATTAATCTGGAAAAAATGTCGCCGGTCGTGCAGGTGCGCGACGGTGTGGCGTTTCCCGATACCTGTGTCGGCACCGACAGCCACACGCCGCACATCGACGCGCTGGGCGTGATTGCCATCGGCGTGGGCGGGCTGGAAGCCGAAACCGTGATGCTGGGGCGCGCCTCCATGATGCGCCTGCCGGATATTGTCGGCGTCGAACTCGTGGGCACGCGCCGCCCTGGCATCACTGCCACTGACATCGTGCTGGCGCTGACCGAGTTTTTGCGCAGCGAGCGCGTCGTCGGTGCCTGGCTGGAATTTTTCGGCGCAGGCACGCGCGCGCTCTCCATTGGCGACCGCGCCACCATCGCCAACATGTGTCCGGAATACGGCGCGACGGCGGCGATGTTTCACATCGACCAGCAGACCATTGATTACCTCACACTCACCGGACGCGAACCGCAGCAGGTCGCGCTGGTCGAGCACTACGCCAAAACCACCGGCCTGTGGGCGGATGCGCTGGCCAGCGCCCAGTACGAGCGCGTGCTGCGCTTTGATCTGGGCACGGTCGCGCGCAACCTGGCCGGCCCCTCCAACCCGCACCGGCGCCTGCCCACGGCGGCGCTGAAAGCGCGCGGCATCGCGGCCAGCACGCCCGCCGAACTGGAAAAAACCCGTCGGGACGAGCGCGCCGGTCTGCTGCCCGATGGTGCCGTCATCATCGCCGCGATTACCAGTTGCACCAACACGTCCAACCCGCGCAACGTCATCGCCGCCGGTCTGCTGGCGAAGAAAGCCAACGCGCTGGGCCTGACGCGCAAGCCCTGGGTGAAAACCTCGTTTGCGCCCGGCTCCAAAGTCGCCCGCCTGTATCTGGAAAAGGCGGGGCTGCTGCCGGAACTGGAAAAACTCGGCTTTGGCATCGTTGCCTATGCCTGCACGACCTGTAACGGCATGTCTGGCGCACTGAATCCGAAAATCCAGCAGGAAATCGTGGCGCGCGATGTCTACACCACTGCCGTGCTCTCCGGCAACCGCAACTTTGACGGACGCATTCACCCCTACGCCAAACAAGCGTTTCTGGCCTCGCCGCCGCTGGTCGTCGCCTACGCGCTGGCCGGTACCATCCGCTTTGACATTGAGCAGGACGTGCTGGCCGTGGCCGATGGCAAGACCATCCGCCTGAAGGATTTGTGGCCTGCCGACGAAGAAATCGACGCCATCGTCGACGCCTGCGTGCAGCCGGAAATGTTCCGTCAGGTCTATGAACCGATGTTTGCGGCGCGCGCCGACGGCGCGGAAACCACCAGCCCGCTCTACGACTGGCGGCCACAATCGACCTACATCCGCCGCCCGCCCTACTGGGATACCGAAGGTGTGGGGGCGCTGGCGGCCAACCCGCGCACGCTCACCGCAATGCGCCCGCTGGCCGTGCTGCCAGACAACATCACCACCGACCACCTCTCGCCCTCGAACGCCATCCTGCCCACCTCGGCGGCGGGCGAATATCTGGCGAAAATGGGCTTGCCGGAAGAAGACTTCAATTCCTACGCCACGCACCGGGGCGACCACCTCACCGCGATGCGCGCCACCTTCGCCAACCCGCAACTGGTCAATGAAATGGCGGTAATGGACGGCGCGGTGCAAAAAGGGTCGCTCACCCGCGTGGAGCCAGATGGCAAGGTAATGCGCATCTGGGAAGCGATTGAGACCTATCTTGCCCGCCGCCAGCCGCTCATCATCATCGCCGGTGCGGATTACGGCCAAGGTTCCTCGCGCGACTGGGCGGCCAAAGGCGTGCGGCTGGCCGGTGTGGAAGCCATCGTCGCGGAAGGCTTTGAGCGCATCCACCGCACCAACCTGATTGGCATGGGCGTGCTGCAGCTGGAATTACAGTCCGGCACCACGCGCCTGACCCTGCGGCTGGAAGGCAGCGAAACCTTTGATGTGACCGGCGAGCGCACGCCGCGCGCCACGCTCACTTTGCGCATCCACCGCAACAACGGCCAGACGCTGGAAGTGCCTGTCACCTGCCGTCTGGACACTGCCGAGGAAGTGCTGATTTACGAAGCAGGCGGCGTGCTGCAACGCTTCGCGCAAGATTTTCTCGCCGCCGAACAGGAGAATGCCTGATGTCCACTGCCCCACAAATACGCATCCCCGCCACCTACATGCGCGGCGGCACCAGCAAGGGCGTGTTTTTCCGTCTGGAAGACCTGCCGGAGCGCGCCCGCGTGCCCGGAGGCGCGCGCGACCGGCTCTTTCAGCGCGTGCTGGGCAGCCCCGACCCCTACGGCAAACAGATTGACGGCATGGGCGG
Organism: Rhodocyclaceae bacterium; assembly: GCA_017444505.1. GTDB lineage: Bacteria > Pseudomonadota > Gammaproteobacteria > Burkholderiales > Rhodocyclaceae > JAFZMK01. The sequence goes on from JAFSWK010000145.1 coordinate 6,307, forward strand.
GGCAACGTCGAGCACCAGCAAATGCGTCATCCTCGCAAAGAGCAGCCGCGACGGGCATGACGTGGATTACCTCTACGGGCAGATTGCCATCGACAGCGATTTTGTCGACTGGTCGGGCAACTGCGGCAATCTTTCCACCGCCGCAGGTGCGTTTGCCATTCATGCCGGTTATGTCGCGCCCGACCGTATCCCCGAAAACGGCCTGTGCACCGTGCGCATCTGGCAGGCCAACATCGGCAAGACCATCCTCGCTCATGTGCCGGTGCGCGGCGGCGCGGTGCAGGAGACGGGCGATTTTGAACTCGATGGCGTCACCTTTCCGGCGGCGGAAATCACGCTGGAATTTCTCGACCCCGCCGACGAAGGCGAAGGCGACGGCGGCGGCGCGATGTTTCCGACCGGCAATCTGGTCGATGAACTGGACGTGCCCACTTCGCTGGCGGCCAGCGGCAAACTGAACGCCACGCTGATTAACGCTGGTATTCCGACGATTTTCGTCAACGCCCGGGACATCGGCTACACCGGCACGGAATTGCAGGATGCCATCAACAACGATGCGCAGGCGCTGGCCGCCTTTGAGCGGCTGCGCGCCATCGGTGCGCTGAAAATGGGCTTGATTGAACGGCTGGAAGAGGCCGCCCGCCGCCAGCACACGCCGAAAATTGCCTTCGTCGCACCGCCGAGGGACTACGTATCGTCCGCCGGAAAAACCATTGCAGCCAGCGACATCGACCTGCTCGTGCGCGCGCTTTCCATGGGCAAACTGCACCACGCGATGATGGGCACGGCAGCGGTCGCCATCGCCACCGCCGCCGCCGTGCCCGGCACGCTGGTCAACCTTGCCGCAGGCGGCGGCGCGCGCCAGTCCGTGCGCTTCGGCCACCCTTCCGGCACGCTGCGCGTGGGCGCAGAAGCCCGACAGGTCGACGGGCAATGGACAGTGACCCGCGCCATCATGAGCCGCAGCGCCCGCATCCTGATGGAAGGCTGGCTGCGCGTGCCCGGCGATGCTTTCTGAAACGCCCGTCCTGCCATGACTGTTGACGCCGCGCCCGTGGAAATCCGCGAACTGGTGCTGCCCGTGCTGGCCAACCATCACGGCACGCTCTTTGCGGGGCAAGGGCTGCAACTGATGGCCAAGGTCGCTTTCATGGCCGCCCGCAGCCGCGCCAATTGCGAAGTGGTCATGGCGGGCGCTTCCGCCATCCAGTTTTTGTCGCCCATTCCCATCGGTTACGTGCTCACCCTGCGCGCGCAGGTCGTGCGCGTCGGGCGCAGCTCCATGACGGTTGCGGTGCACGGCATTGCCGAAAAAACCGGCACGCCCGCCGAAGAAGTGCTCAATGGCGCATTTGAAATGGTCGCCATCGACGCACAAGGCCGCCCGACGGCCATCGATTTTCACTAAACAAAAGGATTTTGTGATGTCCACCCGCAAGAAACTGAAAGAACTCGTCGCCGCCCGTCGCGGCATCATCGTCCCCGGCGCATTCAATGCACTGAGCGCCCGCGTCATCGCCGACCTGGGTTTTGAAGCCATTTATGTCACCGGCGCAGGTGTCACCAACATGTGGTTCGGAATGCCGGACCAAGGCTTCATGGGGCTGGCCGAAATTGCCGAACACACGGCGCGCATCCGCGATGCGGTCGACGTGCCGCTGCTGGTCGATGCCGACACCGGCTTTGGCAACGCGCTGAACGTCTATCACACCGTGCGCACGCTGGAACGTGCCGGTGCCGACTGCATCCAGTTGGAAGACCAGGTCGCGCCCAAACGCTGCGGGCATTTTTCCGGCAAGGCCGTGATTTCCACCGAAGAAGCGGTGAGCAAAATCAAGGCAGCGGCAGACGCCCGCCGTGATGCGGATTTGCTGATTATGGCGCGCACCGATGCCGCCGCCGTGCACGGCTTTGAAGCCGCCCTTGAACGCGCCGAACAATTCGCCGAAGCCGGTGCGGACATGCTGTTTGTCGAAGCCGTCACCACGGAAGCGGAAATCCGCGCCCTGCCCCAGCGCCTGCGCACGCCGCAGTTGATGAACATGGTCATCGGTGGCAAAACGCCCATCTTCGGCGCGCAGGAACTGGGCGCGCTGGGTTTCAGCATCGTCCTCTACGCCAACGCCGCGCTGCAAGGCGCGGTGATGGGAATGCAAAAGACGCTCACCGTGCTGCGCGACGAAAAACAGGTGCTCGAATCCAGCGGTCTGGTCGCCCCCTTTGCCGAACGCCAGCGGCTGGTCGGCAAGCCCGAATGGGACGCGCTGGAAAAGCGTTACG
>JAFSWK010000146.1 GCA_017444505.1 Rhodocyclaceae bacterium
ATAGCGCGCAATCACATGCAGTTGCGCCACGGGCACGTACAGGCTGGCTTCGTCGGCGTATTGCAGATGCAAAAACTCTGCCTCGCCTTCGCCCAGATTCATATAGACCAGGCCGAGATAACGCCCGATGCCGTGCGCGTTATGCACGACCAGTTGACCGGGTTTGAGTTCGGACAAATCGCGCAGCCAGCCTTCCATCGACTGCGCGCGGTGGCGCTCACGATTGCGGCGCGCGCGTGCGCCGTGTTCATACAAATCGGCTTCCGTCACCAGCGCCACGCCCGCGCGCGCCAGCACAAAACCCGCCGCCAGTGGCGCGACGGCGATGGCCAGCGGCGCTTGCTGCGTCAAACATTCGGCAAACGAGGCACACGCCGCCGCTGCCAGCCCGTGCGCCTGCAAGGTTTCCAGCAGCGTTTGCCGCCGTCCGGCAGATTCGGCAATCAGGCACACCCGCCCTTTTTTGCGCTGGCGCTCGGCCACGAACGCACGCAGCGCCGCAAACGGGTCGGCGGCCTTGCGGTCAACGTGCAGCGGCGGCAAGCGCCCTTCGCTTTCTTCCTCGGCGGATGCCGCGCGCGGCAGGGTGAGACACGCAAAATCGCGCAGCCGCACAAACAGCTCGTCAGCGCGCAAAAACAGCGCCGCAGGCGCGAGCACCGGATGCTGGCGGTCGCCCTTGCGAAACTCGTAGCGCGATTCGGTGTCGCGCCAGAATTGTTCCATCGCCGGAGCCAAATCGCCGTGCAGCACGATGCCGCTCGCGGGCGGCAAATGGTCAAAAAACGTTGCCGTCTGCGCAAAAAACAGCGGCAGGTAATACTCAATGCCCGCCGGTGCCACGCCTTTGGAGACGGATTTGTACAGCGGCGAGCGCGACGGGTCGCCTTCGAACATTTCCCGAAAACGGCTGCGAAAACACGCCCGCCCCGCTTCATCCAGCGCAAACTCGCGCGCCGGCAGCAAGCGGATTTCCGGCACCGGATAGAGCGTGCGCTGGGTATCCGGGTCGAACGTCTTGATGCTCTCCATCGTCTCATCGAACAGGTCGATGCGAAACGGCAGCGCCGAGCCGGTCGGATACAAATCAATCAGCCCGCCGCGCACGGAAAATTCGCCCGGGCGCACGACTTGCGTCACCGCCTCGTATTCCGCCTGCGCCAGCTGCGCGCGCAGTTGCGCCACGTCCAGCCGCGCGCCCGCCTTCAAAAAGAACGTGCGTGCCGCCAGATACTGCGGCGGCGCCATGCGGTACATCGCCGTCTGCACCGGCGCAAGCACCACATCCGCCTGCCCCTGGCCGATGGCGTAGAGTGTCGCCAGCCGTTCCGAGACCAAATCCTGATGCGGCGAAAATTGCTCGTAGGGCAGCGTTTCCCAATCCGGCAACACATGCACCGCCCAATCGGGCGCCAGCCATTTCAGTTCCTCTTCCAGCCGCGCGCAATCGAGCGCCTGCGCGCACAGCACCACCAGCGGCGCAGTCTCGCCCGCCTGCCGCTGACGCGCACGCAACTGCCGCAGCAACACCGCATCGCCCGACCCCGCCCACAGCGGCAACGCCCGCCGCCGCCCTTGCGCGGGAAACTCCGGCACCGCAACAAGCAAAGAAGAAGACCCGGCACGCGCCATGAACGCAGCACCCCGAAAGCAAACGAAAGCCGCATATTATCCGCCCTCGCCGCCAAAAATGCACCGCAGACTATTGACACCACGCCCACCGCCCGCCTAGAATTGCGCCTCTTTTCCCCGATAGCTCAGTCGGTAGAGCGACGGACTGTTAATCCGCAGGTCCCTGGTTCGAGCCCAGGTCGGGGAGCCAGACAACACAAAGGCCGCCCACGGGCGGCCTTTCTTTTTCCTCGCCGCCCACGGGCGGCCTTTTCCTTTCCTCGCCGCCCGTTATGGGCGCGCACCTTGTCCTTCCCCGACACAATTTTCCGCTTGACGCCCTCCCCCCCTTTTCGTACACTGTGGGCAACAACACCCGCCACGCCTCTGCTTGCAAGCGCACCCCGGCGGGTTTTTTATTGCCGGCAAACTTTCTCCGCGCGCTTCATCCCATCTCCACCACCGTGCGCCCTTTCACCTTTCCGGCGATGAAGGCGTCGAAGGCGGTGGGCAGCTCATTGAAGGCGATGGTGCGCGTCACCTCATGCAGATGGCGCGGTTTCAAATCCGTCGCCAGCCGCTGCCAGACGCGCTCGCGCAGCGGAAAGCCGGTGTAGGCCGAATCAATGCCCAGCAAACTCACACCGCGCAAAATGAAGGGAAACACCGTGGTTTCCAGCCGGATGTCGGCGGCGTTGCCGATACTCGCCACCGTACCGGCCTGCCGCATGGTGGCCAGCACCCAGTGCAGAATCTTGCCGCCGACGTTATCGACCGCCCCCGCCCAGCGCGCCTTTTCCATCGGGCGCACCTGCTCAAAATCCATTTCCTGCCGCAGCAACACCTCCCGCGCGCCCAGCGTTTCCAGTTGCGCGCGTTCTTCGGGCTTGCCGGTCAGCGCCGCGACTTCATAGCCGCGTCCGGCCAGCATATCGACGGCCAGCCCGCCCACGCCGCCGCTCGCCCCTGTCACCACCACCGGCCCCTGTTCCGGACGCAGGCCGCAATCTTCCATGCGCACCACGGCCAGCGCCGCAGTAAAACCCGCCGTGCCCAGCGCCATGCTCTCAAACAGGCTCAACCCTGCGGGCAGTTGCAGCGCCCAGGCAGCGGGCACGCGGGCGTATTGCGCATAGCCGCCGTGGTGCGAGACGCCCAGATCAAAACTGGTCGCAATCACATTGTCGCCGACGACAAAGCGCGCATCGCTGCTCTCCACCACTTCCCCGCACAAATCAATGCCGCCCACGCACGGAAAGCGGCGGATGATTTTGCCCGCCCCGGTCGCCGCCAGTGCATCCTTGTAATTGATGCTGGAATAGCGCACGCGAATCAGCAGCTCGCCCGCATCCAGCGCCTCGGCGCGCATCCGCCGCATGTTGCCGCGTGGCGGCTGTTCTTTTCCTTCTTCGATCACATATGCCTGAAATTCTTCCATTTCGGGTTTCCTCTCCGTTATGATGTTACCCACACACGCAAACGATGCGGACTGCATGGGTGGGCGAAAAATATCGCGCATCGTCGCAGCCGTAAAGTGCGATTGTGATTGTTTCATCTTGCCCTTGATGCCAAACAACAGACACCCCATACCGCCTTGCCCGGCGCACCGCCCTCACCTGTTTTGAGAACATCGCCATGCTGCTCACCGAACCCCTGCTCTCTGTTGAAGCCTACGTTGATTTTTTCTCCAAACAGGAAATGCCCATCTTGCGGCGCACCGCGCAAGAACTGGAATATTTCCAGAAAGAGATTATGGAAACCGTCAGCGCCCGCGAAATTACCACCGCCGTGATGAACGACCCGCTGCTGACCATCCGCGTCTTGCAATACCTGCAACACAACCGCCGCAAATCACAGAATCACGACATCACCACCTTGCCGCGGGCGATCATGATGATTGGCATCCAGCCCTTTTTGACCATTTTCACCCAAGCGCCCGTTCTTGAGGACCAGATTACCGACCCGCAGCACCTGCTGGGCGTGCTGCGCATCATTGCCCGGGCGCGGCGTGCGGCGCATTTTGCGCGCGACTGGGCCATTGCCCGGCACGACATTGACGTGGATGAAATTACCGTCGCCGCCCTGCTGCACGAATCGGTCGAAATCGTCTGCTGGTGTTTTGCCCCCACGCTGGTGCAGGCCGTCTATGCCCAGCAGGCGGCCAACCCGATGCTGCACACCCATGTCGCGCAGCGGCATGTGTTTGGTTTTTCTGCGGACGACCTGCAACTTGAACTGGCGCGCGCCTGGGAAATGCCCGCCCTGCTCGTCGACTTGCTGGACACGGAAAACTCGCCCGACAACCCGCGCGTGCAAACCGTCCGTCTGGCCGGCAACTTTGCCCGCCACCTCAGCAACCGTGGCTGGGACAATCCTGCCATTCCCAGCGATCTGATTGCCATCCAGAACCTGCTGCACTTGAGCCGCGAGCAACTCCTGCACCGCGTTGGCGTGCCGATGGAGCATCAAGACCGCTTCCTGCTTGACGAACCCAGCGAATTCGCCTGACCACCCCTGCCCGCGCGCCCGCGCGGCTCGCCGCCATGGACAGCAAGCTCTGGCTGTTTTTCGTCGTCAGCACGCTTTTCATCTCCGCCACGCCCGGTGCCAACATGCTCTGGGCGTTTCATTGTGGTCTACATCACGGCGTGCGCAAAACGCTCTGGACGCTGGCCGGGCTGAGCGCAGGTTTGCTCTTGCTGCTGGTCATCTCGCTGGACGGCATTGGCTATTTCAGCCAAAACAACCCCGCCGCCTTTCAGGCGCTCAAACTCGCTGGTGCTGTCTATCTTGCCTGGCTGGGCTGGCGGCTATGGCGCAACACCAGCGCATCTTTCGACGCCGACCAGCCTGACGCACCGCCCGCCCCCAGCGGCTGGCGGCTGTTTCGTGACGGCATTTTTGTCTCCCTCTCCAACCCCAAGGCCATCCTCTTTTTTGCCGCCTTCTTCCCCAAGTTTCTCATTCCCAGCCAGCCGCTCGCGCCGCAATACCTTGTTCTCGCGCTCACTTTCTTCTGCATTGAGACCGCCTGGCAACTGATTTACACCTGCGGCGGGCGGGCGCTGGCCGCCTGGTTCATGCGCGAAAACCACCTCCGCCTGTTACACCGCGCCTGCGCCATCATCTTCCTCCTCATCGCCGCCAGCCTCGCCGCCGAAGCCGTGCTGGCGCGCGCCTAGTTAGTGTCTCGTACATTTTTATGCGCCGCAGGCAGTTTCGGCGTTTCTGCCATAATGCCACGCACCCGCCTGCGGGCTTTTTTGTCTTTCTTCCTTTTGCGCCGCAAAGCCCATGTCGTACAGCATTGACGTCAGCGAACAGGCCGGTGTGCGCTATCTGCACTTCGGCTCGCCCTGGATTCAGGGCGCGATGCGCATCGCCCGCCCCAATCAACTGGAACTGGCCTACACCCGCGAAATGATGCTTGGCCTGCTCCTGCACGGCTGGTGCCGCTGGCCGCGACGGGCGCTGTTGATTGGGTTAGGTACGGCGTCCTTGCTGCGTTTTTTGCATCACCATCTGCCGCACTGCGTGCTCGATGTCGTCGAAATTGATGCGCGTGTGGTCGCCTGCGCCCGGCAGTTTTTCCGCCTGCCGCCCGAAGACGAACGTTTTCGCCTGCATCTGGCCGATGGCGCTGAATTTATCGTCCGCGAAGGGGCGGCGTATGACTTCATTGCCGTCGATGGTTTTGACCACAAGGCACGCGCCGGGGCGCTGGATTCGCCGGATTTTTACCGCGCCGCGCGTGCGCGCCTGTCGCTGGAAGGCGTGCTGGCCGTCAATCTGCTCGGCTCGGATGCCGCCAAAAAACGCAGCACGCGCTGGTTGCGCGAAGTCTTCGCCGAACGGCTGCACACCTTCGCCTCTGCCGACGCAGGCAACGTCATCGCGCTGGGCGCGGCGGGCAACCCCATCGCCTGCCCGCTGTCCGAATTGCATGAACGCGCCCGCGTGCTCAAACAGGAAACTGGCCTGGACCTAGCGCCCCCTCTCGCCCGTCTGCTCTACGGTCACAGCTTTCCGGGCGAATGCTTCCCGCTCTAGACCTTCTCCCCCGCGCGGCCCGCACATGCTTTCCTTGCCTGCGGCAAAGGCGATAAAATGCGCGGTTTTCTGTCCAACCCCACCCTCTTTGCGGAGCATGACGCCATGCCGATTTACGAATATCACTGTTCCAGTTGCGGCTTTCAGAAAGACCATTTGCAAAAGCTGCGCGACGAACCGCTCACCACCTGCCCTGCCTGCGGCAAGGAAACCTACGCCAAGGCGCTCACCGCCGCCGGTTTTCAGTTGAAGGGCACCGGCTGGTACGCCACCGATTTCAAGGGCGGCAACACCGCCAGCGCACCGGCGAAAAACGAAACACCCGCCCCCGCTCCGGCAGCCAATGCCGGCGGCTGTTGCGCCAACTGCGCCTGCCACGGCGCATAAAGGCGCAACCACCGCCCGCTGCCGTTTTCCATTTTCCCTTTCCTTTTTCCGGACGATTCCATGCGAAGCCATTACTGCGGCGAAGTCACCGCCGCCCACCTTGACCAGATTGTCACCCTGTGCGGCTGGGTGCACCGCCGCCGCGACCACGGCGGCGTCATTTTCATCGACCTGCGCGACCGCGCCGGGCTGGCGCAAGTGGTGTGCGACCCGGATCGCGCCGAAATGTTCGCCACCGCCGAATCGGTGCGCAACGAATACGTGCTGAAAATCACCGGCAAGGTGCGCCGCCGCCCAGCGGGCACAGAAAACCCTGACCTCGCTTCGGGCGAAATCGAGGTGCTGTGCCACGAAATCGACGTGCTCAACGTCTCGGCCACGCCGCCTTTCCAGCTCGATGACGAGCATATTTCTGAGAACGTGCGCCTGACCCATCGCGTCATCGACCTGCGTCGCGCGCCGATGCAGAAAAACCTGCAATTGCGCTACCGCGTCGCCCGCGCTTGCCGCCGTTTCCTGGACGAGCAGGGCTTCATCGACGTGGAAACGCCCATGCTCACGCGCAGCACGCCCGAAGGCGCGCGCGATTATCTGGTGCCTTCGCGCGTGCATCCGGGGCAGTTCTTCGCGCTGCCGCAGTCGCCGCAGTTGTTCAAACAGTTGCTGATGGTGGCGGGCTTCGACCGTTACTATCAAATCGTCAAATGCTTCCGCGATGAAGATTTGCGCGCCGACCGCCAGCCGGAATTTACGCAAATCGACCTGGAAACTTCGTTTCTGAGCGAGGACGGCGTCATGGACATCGCCGAGAACATGGTGCGCTACGTCTTCGCCGATGCGCTCGATGTCGCCCTGCCCGCTGCGTTCCCGCGCATGACCTATGCCGAGGCGATGCGCCGCTATGGTTCGGACAAGCCCGATCTGCGCGTCACCCTGGAATTTGCCGACATCACCGAAGACGTGCGCGACGTGGCCTTCAAGGTGTTCAGCGGCCCGGCCAATGCACCGGACGGGCGCGTCGTGGCGCTGCGCATTCCGGGCGGGGCGGCGCTTTCGCGCGGTGAAATTGATGAATACACCCGCTTTGTCGGCATCTATGGCGCCAAGGGGCTGGCGTGGATCAAGGTCAATGACGCCAGCCAGTTGTCGGAAGCCGGTCTGCAATCGCCGATTGTGAAAAACCTGCATGAGAAGGCGCTGGCCGCCATCCTTGCCAAGACGGGCGCGCAAAATGGCGACCTCATTTTCTTCGGGGCAGACCGCGCGCGCATCGTCAATGATGCGCTGGGCGCGCTGCGCGTGAAAATCGGCCACGAAAAGGGACATACCAACGGCGAGGCGTGGTGTCCGGTGTGGATTACCGATTTTCCGATGTTTGAATACGATGAGGGCGAAAAACGCTGGAACGCTTGCCACCATCCCTTCACCAGCCCGAAAGAGGGGCATCTGGACAAGCTGGTGTCCGACCCCGGCAACTGTCTGGCGCGGGCGTATGACTTGGCGTTGAA
>JAFSWK010000147.1 GCA_017444505.1 Rhodocyclaceae bacterium
CCCCCCCGCGCATGAAATCTGTCCACCCGCTTCATTCCGTCCGTGACAGGGCGCTGGCCATACGCAACCGAACGCTAAACGGAGTGCTTGCGTTCTTCGTGCTGCTCGGCCCCGCGTTTGCGCTCAAGATTGCCACCAGCGACTTTGCGGGAATCACCTATACCGAATGTGCGCTCATATCCATCTACGCCGCGCTGGTGGCGCAGGTGCATCGCTTCGCCCTGAAAAGGCAGCCCGGGGCGGTCGTGCCAAGCGTTCTCGCCTTCCTCTCGCAAAGCCTGCTGCTGGTCTATCTGGAATACGTGGGGCTGAACACCCACTTCGCATGGTTTCTCGTGCCGCTGCTCAGCCTGGTTTTTTGCAGTCTGCGCCTGTTTCTACTGCTATCGGCCTCAAACTTCCTTTTGATGGCGCTCGCCATGAGGCTGAAAGACCCTTCTCTCGGTGGCATGGGCGTGGTGTATGCGGGCAGTTCTGCCATTGCCCGGGCCAGCGACCTCGTCCTGGAATACATTTTCGTGGCGGCTGCCGGGTATGCAATCGTCCATGCCATTGTCGCCTACCTCAAGGAACTCAGCGTCCTGCGCAAACCCGTGGATGAACTGGAATCCGAAGCCTCCGAGCAGATGCGCATCCTGAAATCAATGGCGGACATTTATGAAAGGGTCAACCTGATTGACTTCGTCGAAATGACCGAAATGAGCCTGCGAGAAAAAACGCTGAACCAGATTGGTCTTGACTTCAGCAAGCAGGATCATACGAACATGACGCAGCGCATGATTCCCGGCATCGTGCCCGACCACAAACAGGATTTTGTCCACTTTACGAATATCACCACGGTGCAGGAACGCCTGCGGAACAAGCGCAGCATTTCCGGGGATTTTATCGACATGACATCCGGATGGTTCCGTGCGCAATACATCGTGATTGAACGCAACGAAGAGCAGCTTCCCATCAAAATCATCTTCACGATTCAGGACATCGAAAACGAAAAACGCCGCGAAGAATACCTTATCCGCATTGCCATGACGGACGAGCTTACGCGCGCCTACAACCGTCGTCGTTTTGAAAAGGACATTGCGATGCGCGCCGCGCAGGGGTTGGATGTAGGGCTTGCCTTGTATTCGGTGGACATCAACGACCTGAAGCGCGTAAATGACGCCTTCGGCCATTGCGCGGGCGACGAAATCATCAAGGCCACCGCCGAAATTCTGATGCGCGCAGCCGGCTCGGACGGCAATGTCTACCGCATAGGTGGCGATGAATTCATCATGCTGCTATACACAGACGATTGCGAACAAATCCGGGAGACCATCAAAACCCGCGCGCAGGAATGGCGCGGCGTGCTGATCGACAAACTTTCTGTCGCCGTCGGCTACGCAAGCTGCGCGGACTACCCGGGCTGCGATCTGCTCGAACTCGAAAAAATCGCAGACCGCCAGATGTATCAGGATAAAGCAAGTTACTACCAGACCACCGGCATCGACCGAAGAAAAACCCCCACATCTCCCATATACATGCAGGCAAACGAAGAACCCCTTGCGGACTGACCGCCTCGCAACCAGCCAAACAAAAACGGCAGCCGCAGGGCATCGGCTGCCGTTTTTGTGTTGTCGGGCTTGCCGACCAGCCGCTGGCGCGCGCTTCACAGCCGCGCCTGAATTTCCCGCCGCACGCTTTCCAGGTCGCTGCTGGTCAATAGCGGAATCAGGCGGTTGATTTCTTCTACGCTGCGATCCCACCAGCGGAAGGCGAGCAGCAAGGCAATCAGCGCATCATCAAAGCGTTTGCGCAACAGGCGCGCCGGATTGCCGACGACGATGGAGTAGGGCGCAACATTGCTACCCACCACGGCATTTGCGCCGATGATTGCGCCATCGCCCACGCGCACGCCCGGCAAAATCACGGCGTTTTGCCCAATCCAGACATCGTTGCCAATCACCGTATCGCCCTTGTACGGCAAATCCGCTGGCGCGGGCGGCGCCATCTCCCAGCCTTCCAGCGTGTAGAACGGAAACGTCGAGACTGCATTCATCTGATGATTCGCGCCATTCATCACAAATTCCACGCCCGCTGCAATCTGGCAGAACTTGCCAATAATCAGACGGTCGCCCAGCCACGGATAATGATGTGTCACATGGCGCTCAAACTCCTCATCGGAGATATATGTAAATTCACCGACGAGAATATTCGTGTTCGAAATCGTCGGCTTCACATAGATTTCGTTCTCATAATCCGGCACCGGATGCACCACGTCCGGGTCAGGAATTTTGCCGTCTTTCATGCCTTTCACCTCACGCCGTTGAATGGAAGCAGCCCATTCTAACCGCATGGCGCGCAGACCCGCAAAAACGGCAGCCACAGGGCTTCGGCTGCCGTTTTTGTGGTTGCGCGATTGCACGGTCACGAAAGGCGACGGGCGGAGGGGTAGGGGAGTGGCGCGCGCTTTTCGCGTGGCGGCGCAGCCGCGCAGTGCGAAAGCGGCTTCTTAAACCCCCCTTCTCCCCGCTTCCCAGCCTTCGCTGGTCAGATGTACGTTCAGCGCAGCTTCCTTGTCTTCGTCAAGAATCTTCTTGATACGCGGGAAGGCTTCCTGCACCTCGGGGTTGTTCGCCCCCATTCGGCAAGGTTGGCAATCTTGTACGTATAGGCGATGTTCGTCATCTTGTAGTCCCCCATGCTCATTGGCGCATCCCACTTCACTACCTTGTCCAGCACTCTTTTGCCCCAGCACAAATCCGTAGCCATGTCGCCCATTATTTTTTTCCTTTCCTGCGCAAACGGTTTTGCAGCATCGGTCAAGTGGTAGCGCCGGACTTGAATCGCCGCCAGCGGTACAAACCTGCCGGACACGGGCGGCGAAAGTACCATAATTGGCATTATGTTAACTACGAAAATCAGGCGGCGGGTTTGGAAACTGCTGTTTTCCGGATAACGCTTGGCTTGGTAACGGTTTGGGTCGCACGCAGGCACTCTGCCCTCGCCGACGGCTTGGGCGTGTTTGGGCGCGGGTGCGTGTCGGGCGGTTGGTTGGGCGTTTGTTTGGCGTGCGTTGCTAAAACGGATGGCGGCGCTCAGTTTCGGCGTGTGGCGGCGTGTTGGCGCGGATGTGCTTTGTATGGTTTTGTACGAATGGCACCGTCGGGATGGTGAAATAATGCCAATTATGGCACTTCCGACGCTGGCTTGCGGGGCGTGTCGCTGGCGCGCGGCAAAGTGCTAGGCTCAACTTTTCACGCTCTTGCGGTAGTCCCGGATTTGCGCCTGCATGTTCTCCGTGTGGTGCCGAAGCATGAACTCCAGAAATAAGCTGGCGTTATCACTTTCTTGCGCCTTGGCCAGACTTTCGATGTACTGCGCACGCTTTTCCTTCTTGACGATGGAGAGCATGACGCCCGCTTCGCGTTGAATCAGGTTCATGAGCAAGCGCGCCATCCGGCCATTGCCGTCTGCCCAAGGGTGAATGCTCACAAGGCGGAAATGGGCTTCAAAACTTGCGCAATACACTTGCTCCGCCGTCATGCTGTCGAGCGCCTTCCGCGTCTTGTCCAGCCACGTGCAGAACGCTTGCAGTCTGTCAGGCACCTTTTGCCAGGCCATGTAGCTTGCTCCGCCTCTTCCGGCACTCACGTTGATGCGGCGCAGTTCGCCTTTTGCTGCATCAAACTCGTCCAGCGCGGTGCTGTATCTTGAACCCGTGTTCTTCATCACCTGCGCGGCAAGTTGGCACAGAACCGCTACCGTGATGGGGCTGCGCGCATCCGCAATCCTGAACGCTTCGCCATAGGCGGCTTTCAGGTCAAGATTCATCAGTTGCTCGGCAATCGGCTTGTTCGGGCTGATGCCCTTGTCAAAGAGCACCTGATTCTCGGCCTCCGAGATGGTCGAGCCTTCGATGGCCGTCGAATGCGTGATGATGGAATACAGGGCGAACTTGTCGTAATCAAGCTGCTCGCCTATGCCGAGGCTTTTGTATTCGCTCCACAAATTATTCACGTTCATTTCTTGCCATCCTCATCATGTGCAGCGCGCTCAGGGGCGGATAATATCAACGATAGCGTCGGCAGGTTGCTCAAGATGTCATGGAGCAAGGCTGCGGGGCGTTCAGCCTTGCCGGAAGATGAAGTAGACCGCACCGCACAGGCAGAGCGCGGCCCAGAGGTAGTCGAGTTTGACGGGTTGCCCCATGTAGAGGACGGCGAAGGGAACGAAAACGCCCAGCGAGATGACTTCCTGCATCACTTTGAGTTGCGGCAGCGTCAAGGCGGTGGCGCCGATGCGGTTGGCGGGCACTTGTACGACGTATTCAAAAAACGCGATGCCCCAACTGATGAGCACGACGAGAAACCAGGCTTTGTGTTGCAGGTGTTTGAGGTGGCCGTACCAGGCGAAGGTCATGAAGATGTTGGAGACCGAGAGCAGCAGCGCGGTTTGCAGCCAGATGGGGATGTTTTGTAGCCAGGCGGACATGGGGAAAAATCCTGAATCTGTTTTTGAAATAATGCGTTAGAGCGGTTCTACGGGCTGGTCGGCAACGGCGGCGACAAGTTCGGTCAGCGGGGCGTTTTGGCCGGGGATGCGGAAATCCGGCGGGACAATTTGCGCCAGCGGGATGAGTACGAAGGCGCGCTGCGTCATGCGCGGGTGCGGTACGACAAGTTGCGGCGTGCGTATCTGCGCGTCGCCATAGAGCAAAAGGTCCAAATCCAGCACGCGCGGCAGATAGCCGGAAGACTGCGGCGGGCGCACGCGCCCTGCTTCGGTTTCCAGCCGTTGCAGGTGGGCGAGCAGCGCGGGTGCGGCCAGGCCGGTTTGCAGGGCGAAGACGGCGTTGGTGTAGTCGGGATGCGTCTCGTCACAGCCTTGCGGGGCGCTGCGGTACAAGGATGATGCGGCGCGCAGCGCGGTGTGCGGCAAGGCGGAAAGTTGTTCGCGGGTGTGGGCGAACGTGGCGCGCGTGTCGCCGAGGTTGGCACCAAAGCCGACATAGGCCGTGACGGGCATCAGGCGTTCTCGCAGACGGCGGATGGCGCGTCGGCCTCGGCGCTGCTGCTGTGGGGCGTGTCCGCGCCCTGCCCGTCCATTGGCGCTTCGCTGCGCGCGCCCCGCCGACGCGAACGACGCCGCCGCCGACGGCGCCCTGTGTCATGCGTTTTTGCGCCGGGCGGCAGGTTTTGCATGAGACGCTCGCGCTCTTCTTCGCTGGCGTGGGCAAAGGCGTCCCACCAGTCGGGCAAGGCGGGGTCGATTTCTCCAGCTTTGGCGCGCAGGCGCAGAAAATCCCAGCCGGCACGGTAGCGCGGATGCCCCAGCAGACGCCGCGCGTTGCGCATGGGGTGCGCAAAACGCGGTTGCAGCGCCCAGATGTCTTTGATGTCGGTGGCGATGCGGCGGGTGATGGCGAGCTTGTCGCCCTGGCGACCTAGGACGATGTCCATCGCTTCAAAAAACGCTTGTTGCGGCACGGCCACTTGCTCTTTACGCGCTTCGCGCACGGTGAGCACTTCGTGCCAGAGCAGCGTGGCAAAAAGAAAACCGGGCGAGACGGATTTGCCCGCGCGCACGCGCTCGTCGGTATTTTCCAGCGCGATGCGCACAAACCGCTGCCCGGCAGGTTGTTCCAGTATCACATCGAGCAGCGGCAGCAGGCCGTGGTGCAGCCCTTCCGCGCGCAACTGGCGCACGCAGGCGAGCGCGTGGCCGCATTGCAGCAGTTTGAGCATTTCTTCCAACAGCCGCGCGCCGGGTACGTTGCCCAGCAGCGGTGCCAGTTCACGAATCGGGGCGCGCACGGCTTCGTCAATTTGCAGCCCCAGCTTGGCACCGAGGCGCACGGCGCGCAACATGCGCACCGGGTCTTCGCGGTAGCGCGTGGCGGCATTGCCGATGATGCGCAGCACGCGCGCTTCAATATCGGCTACGCCGTGGTGGTAGTCGACGATGTGCTCCGCAATGGGGTCGTAATACAGCGCGTTGGCGGTGAAATCGCGGCGCATGGCGTCTTCGGCCTGAGTGCCGAATTCGTTGTCCTGCAAGATGCGTCCGTGCTCGTCGGTTTTCGCTTCCTGGCCGGAACGGAAAGTCGTCACCTCAATGACTTCCCTGCCCTGCATGACGTGCACAATGCGAAAGCGCCGCCCGATGATGCGGGAACGGCGAAAGGCGGCGCGCACCTGTTCGGGCGTGGCACTGGTGGCAACGTCAAAATCTTTCGGGGCCACTCCCAGCAGCAAATCGCGCACCGCGCCGCCCACTACGAATGCCTGAAAACCGCGCCGCTGCAAGGTTTCGCAGACGTTAAAGGCCGCCGGTGAAATGCGCCCGCGATGAATTCCGTGCCGATGCGCCGCCAGCACGACTTCCCGTCCGCCCTTCTGCGCCTTCACTGGCCGCCGCCGCAACACCTTGCGGATGAAATTCCGAATCATCTTCCCGAAAATACTACGAATGCGCTATGCGAAGCGCGTAACCGGTCGTGGATGATACCTGAGTTTGCTGCACTGCGTCATCGTTCTTTTCGTTCGCCCCCGCCCTGCCCGCCTGGGTGCGCCCCAAAAACAACAAGGGCAGCCAGAGGGCTGCCCTTGCAAGATTGCATAGTCCTGAAAAAATCAGGGCTTCTTGGCGAAGGCGGTACAGGTGCCTTTCGGGGCGATTTCGGTGTCGCCCGCGAACAGCTTACAGCCGCCTTGCGCGTCCGGCGTAGCGCCCGGCACGAAGTGCAGGCAGTTCACGCAGTGTTTGTCCGCTTCCGGGCCGTTGTCGACGTATTTCATCGCGGTGCGCAGACCTTCGTTTTTGGCGGCGATGACGGTCACCGGAATCATGGCCAGCGCGGCGCTACCGACTTTCAGGAAAGTACGACGGGATTGGTTCATGGTGCATTCCTCCGTGGTTAAGAGACGAGGTCGTCAAACTGGAATCTGACGGGGCGCATTGTATGCGATAAATCCAGCGGTTCAAGTATTTTTTTATGTCAAAGCGGCGCTTTTCGTGAAAATTGCCCGTATAGATAAACATTATTCTCATTTGCGCCCGAAAATTCCATTTCTGCGTTTGAAAATTCTTTATAAATCAATAAGTAAAAAACAGGAAATAAAGTTTCCCTTGAAATGGAAAAATTTACTACAAATCTTGTAAATGGCCGACATTTTCATTTGAATAGCGTGTAGATAAAAATATGTCTCATTTAAAATTGCTGTCGGGCGGACGGCAACGCGCCTGCCCACTTCCGTTTTCGGCAAGACAAGCGCCGCTGGCGCGCATTATCATTAGCGGGTTTGTGTTTTCCCGCGCGGGGTAGCCTTATGACGACCGAACCAGCCATCCGGCTGACGACTTTTTCGCACGGCGGCGGCTGCGGCTGCAAGATTGCGCCGGGCGTGCTGCAAGGCTTGCTGGCGCAGATGCCCGCAGGCGTGTGCCCGCCGCAGCTTCTGGTGGGCAACGACAAAAATGATGACGCCGCCGTCTGGCAACTGAACGAGCATCAGGCCGTTGTTGCGACCACGGATTTTTTCACGCCGATTGTCGATGACCCCTACGACTTTGGCCGCATCGCCGCCACCAATGCCATTTCTGACTTGTA
>JAFSWK010000148.1 GCA_017444505.1 Rhodocyclaceae bacterium
ACGCATTAGACGAGGTTTTTCGCTTCGGCAAACGCGCCGGTGGCAATGTGCACTTTTACTTCCAGCTTCAGGCCACTCATGCCGACCGGCTCGGGCACGCCGCCTTGCCCGTCGATGATGAATTCCTGACGCAGGATGTGCAGGATTTGCTGTTCGGCAGGGATGTGCACGGCGCGGGCGACTTCCAGCACGCGCTCCACGTCCATCTGCGAGACTTCCTTGTTGTCCTTGATGGCGACGATGCCGTTGGAATTGAAGCTCTTGATGTGACTGCCGGTAATCCCGGTGTAGACATCGTGAATCTTGCACGAGGAAGTCATTTCCGCTTCCTGCACGGCGCGGGCGATGGCTTCAACGGTGCTTTCGATATTGACCACCACGCCGCGCTTGAGGCCATGCACCGGCGCAGAACCGCGCCCCACCACGCTAAAGCGCCCGTCCGGGCGGATTTCAGCCACCATGCAAACGACCTTGGAGGTGCCAACGTCGAGACCAACAATCACATCTTTGTATTCTTTGCTCATGAGCGCGTGCCTTTTACTGTCTTGGGCGATACGGGGGCGACCTGCGGGGTGAGCGCAAAACCGCCCAGATAGCGCAGGTCAGCGGTTGCGACAGGAATGGTGAAACGGGAGACCACTTGCGGCCAGGCTTGCACAAAGCGGCTCAGGCGGGCATCCAGAGAGAGTTTGTCCTGTTCCCGACCCAGTACCAGCATCATGCCATTGTCCAATTCTACCTGCCAAGCATGGCGGGCGGACAGTGACAGTCGACGGATGCGCAGCCCCGCCGCCGCAAGCAGGGTGCTGAAACGGGCATAACGCTGCCAAACATCCGCTTGCGCGCCCGCCGGGCCGGAAAGCATCGGCAACGCTTCATTGCTGGCGCCGGGGAAGAGAATGCCACGGTCATCCATGATTTGCGTGTCGTCGCTGCCCAGTTGCGTCCAGTAGGCCACCGGACGGTGTTCGTGCAATTCCACGTCCAGCACGCCCGGCCAGCGGCGGCGCACGCTGGCCTGACTCACCCAGGGCAGACGTTCAAAGGCCATGCGCACGGCGTCCACATCGGTGAGCAAAAAGTTGCGCTGGCGCACGGAGGCGCGCACGGCGCTTTCAATCTGTTCGCGTGTGACGTGTTCCAGTTTGCGATGCACCACGACTTCCTGCACGGTGAAATACGGCTGCGAGAGCAGCCACATCATGCCGACGTAACCGGTCAGCATCCCGGTGAATACATACAGCAGGTTTGCCACCAGATTCATGCGCCGTGGCCGGTGCCAGAAGCTGACCGGCGCGGGCGCAGGCGCGGGGCGACCGTAGTGACGGTAATCAGTGACCATTGTCGGCTCCGGCGAGAATCTGCATACACAATTCATCAAACGCCATGCCCGTCACCTTCGCGGACATGGGCACCAGCGAATGCGTCGTCATGCCCGGCACGGTGTTGATTTCCAGCAGCCAGAAGCGCCCTTCACGGTCGCGCAGCACGTCCACGCGCCCCCAGCCGGAAGCGCCCAGCACGTCGACCGAACGGCGCACGATGCGCGCCAGTTCGGCTTCTTCGTCCTCGCGCAGCCCGCTGGGGCAGAAATACTGCGTCTTGTCGCTGAAATATTTGTGCTCAAAATCGTAATTGCCGCCCGGCGCCACAATGCGCACCGAGGGCAGGATGCGCTCGCCGAGGAAAGGCACGGTCAGTTCCTGCCCGTCGACGAACACTTCGGCCAGCACGCGCGCGTCATATTTCGCCGCCTCTTGCCAGGCTTCGCGCAGTTGGCCGGCTTCGGTGACTTTCACCGCGCCGACGCTGGAACCTTCATGCACGGGTTTCACGAAAATCGGCAGACCGAGGCGGGCTTCAATGGCCGCCCAGTCGCTGTCGGCGGTCAATTCTTCGCAATCGGGCGTGGGCAGCCCGCAGGCGCGCCAAATCATCTTGCAGCGCCATTTGTCCAGCCCCAGGGCGGACGCCATTACGCCGCTGCCGGTGTAGGGCAGACCGATGCAGTCGAGCAGCCCCTGCACCGTGCCATCTTCGCCGCCGCGCCCGTGCAGCGCGATGAAGGCGCGTTCAAAGCCTTGCTGTTTCAGCGTGGTCAGGTCATCCGTGGCGGGGTCGACCGCGTGCGCATCAACGCCGCGTGCGCGCAGTGCTTCCAGCACCGCATTGCCCGAAAGCAGCGAAATTTCGCGTTCCGCCGAAGTGCCGCCAAAGAGCACCGCCACCTTGCCAAAATTCATGCCTTGTCTCCCTGCTGTTGCATCATGCGGCCCGCAATCTGGCCAATGGAGCCTGCGCCCATGGTCATGAACACATCGCCATCGCGCAGCACATGCAGCGCATCGCGGGCGATGTCTTCCCATTTCTCGACGAACAGCGGCTCCACCTTTCCGGCCAGGCGCACGGCGCGCGCCAGCGAACGGCCATCGGCGGCCACCACGGGCGGCTCGCCTGCGGCGTAGACCTCGGTGAGAATGAGCGCATCGGCCTGCGAGAGCACGCCGACAAAATCCTCAAAACAATCGCGCGTGCGCGAATAGCGGTGCGGCTGAAAGGCCAGCACGATGCGCTGCCCCGGAAACGCCGCGCGCGCCGCCGCCAATGTCGCGGCCATTTCCACCGGGTGATGGCCATAGTCGTCGATGACCGTACACGTGCCACCGTCGGGCAGCGCCAGCTCACCGTAATGCTGAAAGCGCCGCCCCACGCCGTGAAACTCGCCCAGCGCGCGCACGATGGCCTCTTCGGGCACCTGCACTTCGGCGGCCACCGCCACGGCAGCCAGCGCGTTGAGCACGTTGTGATGGCCGGGAATGTTCAAGGTCACCGGCAGGCGGCGCAGCGTCTCGCCCGGGGTATACACGATGTCAAAGTGCATCCGCGCCCCGTCGGCGCGGATATTTTCGGCGCGCACGGCGGCATCTTGCGACGTGCCGTAGAGCACCACTTGCCGCGAGAGCATCGGCAGAATCGAGCGCACATGCGCATCGTCCGCACACAGCACGGCCACGCCGTAAAACGGCAGCCGTTGCAGAAAATCGACGAAGGCTTGCTTGAGGCGCGCAAAATCGTGCCCGTAGGTTTCCATGTGGTCGGCGTCGATGTTGGTGACTACCGAAATCACCGGATTCAAAAAGAGGAACGAAGCATCCGATTCATCCGCTTCGGCGACCAGAAAATCGCCCGTGCCGCGCCGCGCGTTGGTGCCCGCCGCGTTGAGCCTGCCGCCGACGACAAAAGTGGGGTCCAGCCCGCCTTCGGCCAGCACGCTGGCGACCAGCGAAGTCGTCGTGGTTTTGCCGTGCGTGCCGGCAATGGCAATGCCTTGCTTGAGCCGCATCAGTTCCGCGAGCATCTGCGCGCGCGGCACCACGGGTTTGCACTGCGCGCGGGCGGCGCGCACTTCGGGGTTGTCGTTGCGCACGGCAGAAGAAGTCACCACCACGTCCGCACCGGCGATGTTTTCCGCCGCGTGCCCCTGCGCAATGCGCGCGCCTTGGCCTACCAGACGGCGGGTCACCGGCGTGTCCGCCAAATCCGAGCCGCTCACCGCAAAGCCCAGCGTCAGCAGCACTTCGGCAATGCCGCTCATGCCCACGCCGCCGATGCCGACAAAATGAACGTGTTTGACCTTGTGCTTCATGCCTGTCCTCCCGCCAGCGCCGCGCAAATGTCCGCCACCTCTGCCGCCGCCGAGGTTTTCGCCCGCGCACGCGCCTGCACCGCCATCTGCACCAGTTTTTCGCGCTGCAATTCGCGCAGTTGCGCCGCCAGCCCTTCGGCGCTCAGCGCCGTTTGCGCAATCAGCACTGCCGCGCCCTCACGCGCGAGAAAACCGGCATTGGCGGTTTGATGGTCATCGACGGCAAACGGAAACGGCACAAAAATCGCGCCCAGACCGGCAGCGGCGATTTCCGCCACAGTCATTGCACCGGCGCGGCAAATCACCAGGTCGGCTTCGGCGTAGCGTTCGGCCATGTTGTCGATAAAGGCGGTGATTTCGCCTGCCACGTTCGCTTCGGCATAGGCCGCACGCAGCGCGTCCAGATGTTTGGCACCGGCCTGATGCACCACCTGCGGGCGCTCTTCGGGGGCGAGCAGCGCCAGCGCGCGCGGCACGGTTTCATTGAGCGCCTGCGCGCCCAGGCTGCCGCCGACCACGAGCAGACGCAGCGCCCCCGTGCGTCCGGCAAAACGCGCTTCGGGCGCGGGCAGCGCACAAATTTCGGCGCGCACCGGATTGCCCACCCACTGCCCGCCGGGCAGCGTATCGGGAAAGCCGGTGAGCGTTTTTTTTGCCAGACGCGAGAGCACGCGGTTGGCCAGACCGGCGATGGCGTTCTGCTCGTGCAGCACCAGCGCAATGCCCGTCAGCGCCGCCATCAGTCCGCCCGGAAAGCTGATATAGCCGCCCATGCCCAACACCACGTCCGGACGCACCCGGCGCAGCACTTGCTCCGCCGCCAGACAGGCGCGCAGCAAGTTCCACGGCAGCATCAGCTTGCGCACGATGCCCTTGCCGCGCAGCGCGGAAAAATTCAGCCATTGCGTCTCAAAGCCGTGCTGCGGCACGAGGCGCCCTTCCATGTTCTGCTCGTTGCCCAGCCAGACCACGCGCCAGCCGCGCGCGCGCATCTCTTCGGCCACTGCCAGCGCCGGAAAAATGTGTCCGCCCGTGCCGCCGGCCATGACCAGCAGCGTGCGGGCGCGTACAGAAGCGGGAGCGACGTCGGGCGTCATGTCGGCGGTCTCCCGTTGCGTTGCACTTCGCGCAATTCCCAGTCGATGCGCAGCAAAATCGCCAGCGCAATGCAGTTGGCAACAATCGCCGAACCGCCGTAGCACATCAGCGGCAGCGTCAGCCCCTTGGTAGGCAGCCGCCCCATGTTCACGCCCATGTTGAAAAACGACTGCATCCCGAACCACAGACCGATGCCCATCGCCACCAGCGCGGCATAATGGTTTTCCTTTTTCGCCGCCATGCGCCCGATGGCAAAGGCGCGATACACCAGTATCGCAAACAGCGCGATGACCACCAGCACGCCGGCAAAGCCCAGCTCTTCGGCAATCACCGAGAGGATGAAATCGGTGTGCGCTTCGGGCAGGTAAAACTGCTTTTCAATGCTGCCGCCCAGTCCGACGCCAAACCACTCGCCGCGCCCGAAGGCAATCAGCGCGTGCGAAAGCTGATAGCCGCGCCCATACGGGTCTTCCCACGGGTTCATGAAACCGAACAGGCGCTCACGCCGGTAAGGGGAAAGCCAGATCAGCATGAAAAACAGCGCACCCACCAATACCATCATCAAGGCGATGATGCGCATGTTGATGCCGCCCAGAAAGAGCACGCCGAAGGCGATGCAGACAATCACCACCATCGCGCCAAAATCCGGTTCCAGCAGCAGCAGCGCGCACACCAGCATCACGGCGCCCAGCATCGGGAAAAAGCCGCGCCGCAGGCTGCTCATCTCGGCCATTTTGCGGGTGGTGAAATCCGCTGCGTAGAGCGCGGTAAAAATCTTCATCAACTCCGAGGGCTGGATGTTGACCACGAACAGCGGAATCCAGCGCTGCGAACCATTGACCGCACGGCCAATGCCCGGCACCAGCACCAGCACCAGCAAAAACATGCCCAGCAGAAAAAGCCGCCCCGAATTTTCGCGCCACGTCGCCATCGGCACGCGAAACGCCGCCAGCGCAAAGGCCACGCCGCACAGCATGAAGATGGCATGGCGGGCAAGATAGTAATGCGGCACATGGCCGGTGGCGCGGCTGGCTTCGGCGGTGGCGATGGAAGCGGAATAGACCATCACCAGCCCGTAGAGCAGCAGGCCGATGGTGGCAATCAACACCCACGGGTCCAGTTCGCAGGGCGTGTCGTTGCGCACCGGCATCAGCCGTTCGGCGGCGCGGCGCGTATCCAGCCCGTGTCCGGGACGGGCGCGGACAAATAACCCTTCCCAGAAGTTGCGCACCATATTCAGCGTCATGACGCGCCTCCCTGCCCCGCCACGTTGCGGGCGCATTTGCTGAATTCGTCGCCGCGCTGGGCGTAATTGCGGAACATGTCAAAACTGGCGCACGCCGGCGAGAGCAGCACCACGTCGCCGGGCTGCGCCATCGCGCTCGCCTGCGCCACCGCTTCGCTCATATCCAGCGCCTGCACCAGCGGCACGCGAATATCTTTCAGGGCGCGCGCGAGAATCGGCGCATCCTGGCCAATCAGCACCACGGCGCGGGCGTGCCGCCCGGCGGCTTCGGCCAGCGGCGCAAAATCCTGCCCCTTGCCCTGCCCGCCCGCAATCAGCACCACGGGCGCCTGCACGCTGCCCAGTGCGGCCACGGTAGAACCCACATTGGTGCCTTTGGAATCATTGATATAGCGCACGCCGCGCGCATCGGTGGCAACCATCTGGGTGCGGTGCGGCAGCGCCTGAAACGTGCGCAGCGCGGGCAGCATGGCGTCCATCGTGCCGCCGATGGCGCGCACCAGCGCCAGCGCCGCCATGGCGTTGGCGGCGTTGTGCAAACCGGTGAGCGCCATCTCATTGAGCGCCAGCAAACGTTCTTCGCCGTGCCAGAGCGCGCCGTCATGCAGCCCAAAATCTTCCGCCGCGTCCGGTGCCTGCATACCAAAGGAAACCACCTTGCCCGCCGCCGGGCGCATCGCCATGACAACCTCGTCATCACGGTTGCGCACCGCCACTTTTGCGCCCGCAAAAATGCCCGCCTTGATGCGCGCATAGGTTTGCAGCGTGCCGTGGCGGTCAAGATGGTCTTCGCTAAGGTTGAGCACCGCAGCGGCATCGGCATTGAGCGGCGGCGCATCTTCCAGTTGAAAGCTGGACAGCTCCAGCGCATAACAATCGGGCAGCGGCTGACCGGCATCCTCGCGCGCCATCCAGACATCGAGCATCGACGGGCTGATGTTGCCCGCCGCCACGGCATCGAAACCGCAGGCGCACGCCAGCGCCGCAGTCAGCGCCGTCGTCGTGGTCTTGCCGTTGGAGCCGGTAATGGCCAGCAGGCGCGGCGTCTCACCGCGCGCTTGCAGCGCTTCGACAAACAGCGCCAGTTCCCCTTTCACCGGCACGCCGTTCTCACGGGCACGTATCACGATTTCTTCGCGCGGGTCAATGCCCGGACTCAGGCACAGCCAATCCACGCCGTCGAGCAAATCCATCGCAAACGGCACGCCAAAGCGCCCTTTCACGGTTTTATCGAGCATCGCGCGCCCGGGCGGATTGGCGCGTGTGTCGGCCACGCGCACCTGCGCGCCATGGCGCAAGCACCAGCGCGCCATGGCCAGACCCGATTCGCCCAGCCCCAGCACCAGCACGCGACGCCCGTTCAATGCCTGCATCCTCGCCTCACCGCAGTTTCAAGGTCGACAGACCAATCAAGACCAAAATCAGCGTGATAATCCAGAAACGCACGACCACTTGCGTTTCTTTCCAGCCGCCCAATTCAAAATGATGGTGCAGCGGTGCCATGCGGAAAATCCGCTTGCCACCGCTGATTTTGAACCAGCCGACCTGCAACATCACCGAGACGGCTTCGGCAACGAACAGCCCGCCCATGACGAAGAGCACGATTTCCTGACGCACGATGACCGCCACCGTGCCCAGCGCCGCGCCCAGCGCCAGCGCGCCCACGTCGCCCATGAAAACCTGCGCCGGATGGGCGTTGAACCACAAAAACCCCAGCCCCGCGCCACAGATGGCACAGCAAAACACGGCCAGCTCGCCCACCCCGTCGATGTAGGGAAAACCCAGATAACGGGCAAATTCCACGTGCCCGGTGACGTAGGCAAAAATCGCCAGGGCACCTGCCACCATCACGGTGGGCATGGTCGCCAGCCCGTCCAGGCCGTCGGTGAGGTTCACCGAATGGCTGGTGCCGTTAATCACCAGATAGGAAAGAATCACAAAGCCGGTCATCCCCAGCGGATAGGCCACGCTTTTGAAAAAGGGCACAATCAGTTCGGTTTGCGCCGCGCTGCCGCTGGCACCCAGGTAGATGGCGGCGACCAGCGCGATGAGCGAGGTCCAGAAATACTTCCAGCGGCTGGCCAGTCCGTTCGGGTCACGATGCACCACCTTGCGCCAGTCATCCACCCAGCCCACGGCACCAAAACCCAGCGTGACGAACAGCACAATCCACACCAGCCGGTTGGTCAAATCGCCCCACAGCAGCGTGGTGGCGGCAATGGAGAGCAGCACCAGCACGCCGCCCATGGTGGGCGTGCCGGTTTTGCTCAGATGCGTTTGCGGCCCGTCGTCGCGCACTGCCTGGCCGATTTTTTTTGCCGTCAGCCAGCGAATCACCGCCGGACCACAAAACAGCGCAATCAGCAGCGCAGTGAGCATCGCCAGCACGGCACGCAGCGTGATGTAGCCAAACACGTTGAAGGCGCGAATCTCTCCGGACAGGGCGACCAGCAGCTTATAGAGCATGACACGTTTCCCCGGCCTGCTCGCCCGCCAGCGCCTGCACCACGCGCTCCATGCGCATGGAACGCGAACCTTTCACCAGCACCGCGCAATCGCCATCAATCACGCGGGCGAGCGCGGCACTCAGCCGTTCATGCGAATCAAAATGGCGCGCGCCCTCGCCAAAATTGTGCGCGGCCACTTCGGCCATTGCGCCGACGGTGTAGAGCGCATGTACGCCGTGGCTCTTGGCATAGCCGCCGATTTCGTCATGCACCTGCGCGGCGGCCTCGCCCACTTCGCGCATGTCGCCCAGCACGAGGATTGTCTTGACCTGCGGCGCTTCGCACAGCACGTCGATGGCCGCGCGGGTGGAATCGGGGTTGGCGTTGTAGGTGTCATCCCACAAACTGGCACCGCATTGCAGCTCGCGCAGTTGCAGCCGCCCCGGCACACCGCAAAACTTGTCCAGCGCCGCCACGGCAACTTCCGCACGCACGCCTGCCGCCGTGCAGGCAGCCACCGCCGCCAGCGCGTTGCGCACGTTGTGAATGCCCGGCACCTGCAAGATTGCCGGCAAGCGCTGTCCGTCCAGATAGAGGTTGAAGGTGGTGCGCTTTTCGCGTTCGACAATTTCGCCCGCGCGCACATCGGCGGTATCCGAAAAGCCGAAGGTGCGCGGACGATGCCCGGCGGCCATTTTCCACCACAGCGCGGCGTGCGGGTCGTCGGCATTCCAGACGGCGATGCCGTCTTCGGTCAGCCCTTTGAAAATCCGCCCTTTTTCCTGCGCCACATTGAGCACGCTGCCCATCCCCTGCAAATGCGCGCGCTGCGCATTGTTGACGATGGCGACGGTGGGGCGGGTCATCGCCGCCAGGTGCGGTATTTCGCCCGGATGGTTCATGCCCATTTCCACCACGGCGGCGCGGTGCGCGGCGTTCAGGCGCAGCAGGGTCAGCGGCAGACCGATGTCGTTATTGAGATTGCCACGGGTGAAGAGCACACCGTCTTCTTCGCCGGGGGCAAGCGCTTCGCGCAAAATCGCCGCGCACATTTCTTTCACCGTCGTCTTGCCGTTGCTGCCCGTCACGCCCACCAGCGGCAGCGAAAAACGCATCCGCCAGTGCGCCGCCAGCGCGCCGAGCGCTGCACGGGTGTCATTGACCAGCAGCAGCGGCAAGCCTTCCGGCGCGTCCGCCGGAATGCGCGAGACCATCGCGGCCACCGCCCCGGCACTCTGCGCGGCGGCGAGAAAATTGTGCCCGTCGAAGTTTTCGCCGCGCAGGGCGACAAACAGCGCCCCCGGCTGCAAGGCGCGTGTATCGGACAACACCCGCGAAAAAAGCGCGTCGCCTTCATGGCGCTCGCCCAGCAGCGCGGCGGCTTCACTGATGCGCATCATTTCGCGTCCTCCTCTTGCGAGGCCGCCGCGTGGCGGATGGTGAGCGCCCTGTGCGCCTGCTCGAAATCGGAAAACGGCAAACGCACGCCGCTGGTTTCCTGATACGGCTCGTGCCCTTTGCCGGCAAGGATGACAACGTCGTTGGCGTTGGCACCGACAATGGCAGACTGGATGGCCTTGGCGCGGTCTGGCTCGACGCGCGCATCCTGCCCCGCGCCTTCCACGATGTCGGCGATGATGCGCTCGGGCGGTTCAAAACGCGGGTTGTCGCTGGTCACCCAGACTTCATTGGCTTCGCGCGCGGCAATCTCGCCCATCATCGGGCGTTTGCCCCGGTCGCGGTCGCCGCCGCAGCCAAAGACGCAAACCAGTTTGCCGTCACGCATTTTCGCCGTAGGCTGCAAGGCGCGCAAGGCGTTTTGCAGCGCATCCGGGGAATGCGCGTAGTCAATCACCACCAGCGGCTCGCCCACGCCGCCGACCAGTTGCATCCGGCCTTGCGGCGGTTGCAGTTTCGCCAGCACGCCCAGCGCAGCCTCAAACGGTACGCCACGCGCCAGCAACGCACCCAGCACCGCCAGCAGGTTGGAAACATTGAACGGGGCAACCATGGAAACACGCACCGTGCCTTGCTGCCCCAGCCAATGCACGTCGAATTTCAGACCAGTGGCCAGGCCACGGATATTGGTGGCGTGCAGCATCAGCGCCTCGGGCACATCTGGCGCTTCTTCGGCGCAGCTATAGGCCACCACCTGGCGGCCAATGAGCGCCAGACGACGCGCTTCCTGAAGCCCGAAGGGGTCATCAACGTTCATCACCGCCCAGCCGTTTTTCACCGTCGCAAAGAGTTCCGACTTGGCCTGGGCGTAGGTTTCCATGTCGCCGTGGTAATCGAGATGGTCGCGCGTCAGATTGGTGAAAATCGCCAGGTCAAACTGCACGCCATTGACCCGCCCTTCACTTTGCCCGATGGAAGAGACTTCCATCGCCACCGCGTGCGCGCCTTCGGCGAGGAACTTTGCCAGACAGCGATGCAGCTCCGGCGCTGCCGGCGTGGTGTTGGCCGATTCGTTCAGCTTCGCTTCCGGCCAGCCCACGCCCAGCGTGCCGATGACACCGGCGCGGGCATCCAGCGCATTGAGCGCGATGGCCAGCCACTGGCTGACGGTGGTTTTGCCGTTGGTGCCGGTCACCCCGGCCATCCACAGCCGTTCCGACGGACGGCCATAAATTTCGTGCGCCAGCCAGCCAGCCAGCTCGCGCAGCCGGGGCACACCAAAGCCGACCACGCCCGAGGGCGGCGTATAGCGAAAGCCGTCGGCATCATCCCACAACAGGGCGCAGGCGCCGCGCTCGGCAGCACTGCCCAGAAAACGCCGCCCGTCCGTAACATGGCCGGGCAAGCCCAGAAACAGGTCGCCCGCGATGGTTTGCCGTGAATCGACACTGACGCTGGCCGGGCGCACCCCTGCCTGCGCGAGTTGGTCCAAAACGGCCTGCGCCGCACTCTGACTCATAAACTGCCTCCTGTCGCCGCAGCACCCGTGAGGGCGCGCGAAGGCAACACGTTGCGCACGGTTGTTGTAGATTGTACGGACGAGGCCGCGCGCGGCGGCTCCCGTGTGGACTCGGCAAACGCTTGGGGCGGCTCGCCGCTTTCGTCTTCTTCCATCCACTGCTGCGCCACCTGCAAGGGTTCCACCGGCGCATCCGGCGGCACGCCCAGCACCCGCAGCACGCCTTCGGCAATGTGCGCAAAGACCGGCGCGGCCACCGCGCCGCCAAAGTGCGCCCCGGCGGAAGGCTCGTCAATCATCACCGCGACGATGATGCGCGGGTCCGATACCGGCGCGATGCCGATGAAGGAAGAAATGTATTTTTTCACATACTGGCGGCCAGAGAGTTTGTGCGCCGTGCCGCTTTTGCCCGCCACGCGGTAGCCGGAAACGCGCGCAAGCTGCGAGGATGCGCCCGGCTGCGTGGCCGCTTCCATCATCGCCAGCACTTCCTGCGCCACCTTCGCCGAAAACACGCGCCGCGTGGGTTGCGGGGCACGTTCCAGCCGCACCAGCGACAGCGGCAGCAAATTGCCATCGTTGGCAAAAATGGTGTAGGCGTGCGCCATTTGCATCAAACTCACCGCCAGACCATAACCATAAGTCATCGTCGCCTGCTCAATCGGTCGCCAGGTTTTCGCCGCGCGCAGCCGCCCGTTGGCCTCACCCGGAAAGCCCAGCCCCGGCGTGGTGCCGAACCCGACGCTGTGAAAGAGGTTCCACAGTTCGTTGGGCGTAAAACGCATACCGATTTTCATCGTCCCGACGTTGGAGGAACGTTCGATGATTTCCGAGACGGTGAGCGCGGCGTATTTGTGCGAAACGTCCGAAATGCGATGCTTGCCAAAGGTGGCATAGCCGTAATCGACCTGAATCACCGTGTGCGGGCGCACCACGCCGCGTTCCAGCGCGTAGCCGATGGTAAAGGGCTTCATCGTCGAGCCGGGTTCGTAGGTATCGGTCAGCGCACGGTTGCGCAGTTGCGCGCCCGATAGTTTTTCACGGTTGTTCGGGTTGTACGAAGGCGCGTTGGCCAACGCCAGCACTTCGCCCGTGCGGGCATCGAGCACCACCACTGAACCGGCCTTCGCCTTGTTGTCCTGAATTGCCTGTTGCAAGGCGCTGTTGGCGATGTATTGCAGTTTCGAGTCGATGGACAGCGTCACGTCCCGCCCGTTGCGCGGCGGACTGACATCGGCGACATCATCAACAATGCGCCCGCGCCGGTCGCGCAGCACACGGCGGCGCCCTTCGTGCCCGGCAAGCTGCCCGTCAAACGCCAGCTCCACCCCTTCCTGGCCGTGGTTGTCAATGCCGGTGAAGCCCAGTACGTGCGACATCACATGCCCGCCGGGATAAAAACGACGATACTCCGGCAACTGATGAATGCCCGGCAGCTTCATCTGCGCGATGCGGCTGGCCGCCGCCGGCGCCACCTGCCGTTTCAGATAGACAAAACTGCCGGTGGCCGATTCCAGCTTCTGGCGCACGTCTTTTACGCGCATACCAAGCTGCGTGGCCAGCTCGCGCATTTGCGCCTTGGAGAGATTGCGCGCATCCGCCGGCACCGCCCAGACGCCCTTGACCGGCGCGCTGGTGGCCAGCACGTCGCCGTTGCGGTCGAGAATCCGCCCGCGCGTGGCGGCGATGGTGACATCGCGCACATAGCGCGCTTCGCCCTGCGCCTGCAAAAAATCGTTGTGCATCCCTTGCAGATAGCCTGCCCGCCCGACCAGCGCGATGGAGCCGACCATCAACAGAAAAAGCACAAGACGTGCCCGCCACGCCGGCAGCCCGGCATCCAGCACCTGACTTTGCCGCATCGAAGGCCACGTCTTCTGCGCTTTCATCGCACGCCCTCCACCACCATCACCTGCCCCGGCGCGGGGTCCTGCATGGCCAGACGCTTGCGGGCAAATTGCTCAATGCGCCCGTGGTTGGACCAGGTGCCTTGCTCAATCAGCAACTGTTCCCATTCGGTATCGAGGTCGCTCGTATGCTTTTGCGCCGCTTCCAGCTCCACGAACAGGCGACGCGCACGCTGCTGCGAAGAGACCAGACTGAGCGCGCAGACGACCAGCACCAGCAACAGCAAGGCGTTGATGCGCCACATCATGCTGCGGCCTCCTGCGGCAGACGTTCGGCCACGCGCATGACCACGCTGCGCGCGCGCACATTGGCCGCCAGCTCCGGAAGCTCCGCGGTCACCTCGTGGCCGTAGGCGCTGCCGTAGACGGGTATGCCCGCCGCCTCCAGCATCGCCCGCCGCTCGCGGGAGCGAAAATAGGGATTGATGATGTCCAGATCGCAAAGGCCCAGCCGC
>JAFSWK010000149.1 GCA_017444505.1 Rhodocyclaceae bacterium
GCAATTCCTGTTTTACCAGAGGAACGCCCGCGATGTTGATGGTTTCAAACCATTCCTGTATCTCGGAAGGCTCGCCCTCGCAGACGTAAATCGTCAGCGGCGCATCAACGATTTTTTTCTTCTCGTCGGGGTCAAGACTGTTGAAATAGCGGGGTTTGCCGTTACGTTCCACGGCAAACTGCCACGACTGATTGACGAAGCGGGCAAATGAGGTGATGCGCTGCTGCCCGTCCAGCACCTCGTACATGCCGTCGGCGTTCAGCACGAAGTAAATCAGGCCGAGCGGGTAGCCTTTGAGCAGGGATTCCACCACGGCAACATCTTTTTTGCCGTCGCCGTAGATGTAATTACGCTGGTATTCCGGCTGAATGATGAGTTTCCCGTCAAGGCCAAACAAGCCCTTGTTTTCGTTCTTGTCGTAGATAAAGCCTTTACAAATGTCGCCGACCGTCCAGTTGGTGTGGAGTGTGGTTTTCATTGGGCGTTACTCCTCTTCTTAGAACGGATGAACAATCTTTTGTAAACGCGCTTTCCGTTGACAGTAGCTTGTGCGGTTTTGCCTAGCCAAAGTCCGTTAGAGAATCCCTTTCCTTCGCTTTCCGTAGCTCCGATTATTTCAAACTGTTCTGGATTGTATTTATCCATGAACGTTATCGGAACGCCTATAATTCCGTTACATCTTTTTGTGGAGAAAGATGCGCTAGTGCAGTCTACATGAGGTAGTCTGTCTGTCTGTTATTGCGCCTGCGCGTTCGGCATCATTGGCTGGACAAGCCTCACATGGCGCCGCAGCGTTTCCCATTCCTTTGTTTTCCGCATATTCACATGCGGCGGCATGTTCGCAAACAAACCAGCACGGTTTGTAATCAGAGGGGATGCACTCGGTAAACGGAACCTCTATCGCGTCGTAATTGTCATAGCGCGGATATTCCTTTATTCCAAAATCATCCAGCAGTTTTTTCTTTAATTTTTTGTTGAATTTCAGATTGTGCGCCATTGTGTCAAGCTCCAAAGGCTCATGGCGCTTGCCGTGGTCGATATTTGTAAACCATCCTACGTTGCGAAACTTGACTAGCCCCGCAGACTCATCATAGACGCCATGTGCAAATTCACGCGCATCTTCAGGGGCAATGCGAAAATAAGCATTTCCACCAAGGAAGCCATGCCCAAGCCAGATTTGATTGCTCTTCAAAAAAGGGAAAACTTCTTTATAGGTAATCGCATTTTTACTGCCGATAATAATAAACTTCTTTTCCGCTTCCAATATCCACGCCAAAAACTCCCGAAACATGGAAAACGGCGGGTTCGTGATGATGATGTCCGCCTCGTCGCGCAGCTTGCATACTTCGGCGGAGCGAAAATCTCCATCGCCTTTGAGATAGCCTTTGAACTTGATGCCGTTGCCATCTTCGCCTCGCGTTTGCATAAACAGCTTGCCGTGTGTTTTGTGTAGTTTCTCGTCATAGAGCGGCGATTTGCTTTCAAAGAGGGTGAGCTGCCGGTTGCCTGCGCCCTTGGCGTAGGACGTGGAAATCAGTTTTTTCAGGCCGAAGCGCTCGAAGTTGGTAGCAAAGTATTTTGTGAAATTCGACCACTCCGGATCGTCGCAGGGCAGCAGGATGGTCTTGTCGCGGAACACATCAGGGTTGAACTCTACGTAGGCGTTCATTTCCGCGTTAATATCGTTGAATTGTGTATAAAACTCGTCATTTTTGGCGCGCTTTGCCGTGCCCAGACTTGTGTTGTCCGCCATTGTTGCAACCTCCTGAGACGCGGCAAGTTTAACAGGGCGGCAAGTGTTGCGGCGAGGCGCTGCCAAAAAAGGTCTGCGCGAAGGCTGACCCGTTGGTGTGTGGCGGGCGTGGGTTATTTTGAGCCGATTCTTTGACGGCTTCGCCCTGCTTGCTCAGGCTTTCTCCGGCGCGGGCGAGGGTTTCGCCGGTTTTTCGACGGCGCACTGGTTGGTGCTGTCGATGACTCGGTTGACGGTCTGGTTAACGGGGTTGCTCGGTTCGGGCTTGCTGGGCGGCGGCGGTACAGCTTGCGCCACGCGCGCCCGCAGATGCGCCATTTTCGGACAGGCAGGGCGGGGCGCAAAAACGCTGTGGCGTCATCTTCTTGACACGGCAAGGACGGGTTCGCTACAATGCGCGGCTTTTATCGGCATTCGTGCCGGAAAAACGGGACTGAAAGGAATCCATTCCATGAAAACTTTTTCTGCCAAGCCGCACGAGGTTACGCACGACTGGTACGTCGTCGATGCCACGGACAAGGTGCTCGGTCGTCTGGCTGCGGAAGTGGCTCGCCGTCTGCGCGGCAAGCACAAGGCCATCTACACTCCGCACGTCGATACGGGCGACTACATCGTGGTGGTGAATGTCGAAAAACTGCGCGTTACCGGCAACAAGGCGCTCGACAAGAAGTATTACCATCACACCGGCTATCCGGGCGGCATCCGTGAAACCAACTTTACCAAGCTGCAACAGCGCGCGCCCGCCCGTGTGCTGGAAAAGGCGGTCAAGGGCATGTTGCCGAAAGGCCCGCTGGGCTACGCCATGCTGAAAAAACTCAAATGCTACGCGGGCGCGGAGCATCCGCACGCTGCGCAGCAGCCGCAAGTTCTCGAATTCTGACAGGAGCCGGAAAAATGGCTGAGACTAACTATAACTACGGCACCGGGCGTCGCAAGACGGCGGTGGCGCGTGTGTTCATCAAGCCGGGTTCCGGCAAAATCACCGTCAACGGCAAGCCGGTCGATGAGTTCTTTTCCCGCGAGACGGGGCGCATGATTGTGCGCCAGCCTTTGCAGGTGACGGATAACGTTGAGCGTTTCGACATCATGGTGAACGTCACCGGCGGCGGCGAATCCGGCCAGGCCGGTGCGGTGCGCCACGGCATTACCCGCGCGCTGATTGATTATGATGAAACGCTCAAGCCCGTGCTGCGCAAGGAAGGCTTTGTGACCCGCGATGCCCGCGAGGTGGAGCGCAAAAAAGTCGGTCTGCGCAAGGCGCGTCGCCGCAAGCAGTTCTCCAAGCGTTAACATCTGTGGCCGCAGGCGCGGCGCAGTTTCAGTTTTCGCAAGCCGCATGTCGCAAGATATGCGGCTTTTGTTTGTGCGTGGCACGTGGACGTGGTCAAGTGAAGTGCGGAGGAGAGGCTATGAAACGCAGGCAGACACTTGCGCGCCCGTTGCGGGGCTTTACCTTTCTGGAAATGCTGGTGGCGATGGCGGTGCTGGGCGTGTTGCTGACGGTGGCTGCGCCGGCGTTTCATTCCATGTGGACTTCGGTGCGCATGAGCGCGGCGACCAACGATTTTCTCGGCGCGCTGCGTCTGGCGCGCAGCAGTGCTTTGCGTCTCAATCGCACCGTGGTGATGTGCGTCAGCAGCGATGCGCAAAGTTGCGACCAGAACGCCGACTGGCACGCGGGCTGGATGGTGTTTGTGGACAACAACCAGAACGGCCTGCGCGATGGCGAGGACGAGCGGCTTATCCGCACGCAGGGCGGTGTGGCTGGCGTGCGGATTATTGGCAACAGCGCGGTGCGCAGCTTCGTTTCCTGGCGCAGCAACGGCACCATGCGGCGCGGCACGGGGAGAGGCAGTCCGCAGATGGGCACGGTGACGTTTTGCCCGGATGCGGATAATACGGCGCGTCAGATTGTGCTCAATATTGGTGGGCGGGCGCGGATACAGGCGGTTTCGGGCGCGACCCCGGCGGTGTGTGGCCGCTGAACGGCGAAACGCTATACGGCATACGTGTGCGCGTTAAAATATGCGGCTCAGTTTTTTCAGGAGGATAGGATGATTCGTGCAGGCATTGTTGGGGGCACCGGATACACGGGGGTGGAACTGCTGCGTTTGCTGGCCGGACACCGCGAAGTGCGGGTAACGGCGATTACTTCGCGTGGCGAAGCGGGTGTGCCGGTGGCGCAGATGTTCCCCAGCCTGCGCGGCTATTACGACCTGAAATTCAGCACACCGCAGGATGCGATGCTGGATCGCTGCGATGTAGTGTTTTTTGCCACGCCCAATGGCGTTGCCATGCACCAGGCCGAAGCGCTGC
>JAFSWK010000150.1 GCA_017444505.1 Rhodocyclaceae bacterium
ACGCTTTGCGGGCTGCGATAGAATGCTGCCCATTCGATTTTTCCCCGCCCCGCCCTCTTTTCCATGCCGTTCGGGTTTTACATCATCATGGCCGCGCAGTTTTTTTCCGCCCTCGCGGACAACACGCTGCTGATTGTCGCCATCGAACTGCTGCGCATCGCCCAATCCGGCGACGAGATGGAACCGCTGCTGCGGCTGGTGTTTACCCTCTCTTATGTGTTGCTGGCACCGTTCGTGGGCAGCTTTGCCGATTCCATGCCCAAGGCGCGCGTCATGTTCATCAGCAACGGCGTGAAAATCCTCGGCTGCGCCCTGCTGGTCACCACTGTGCCGCCGCTTTTGGCCTACGCCCTCATCGGGCTGGGGGCGACGGCGTATTCGCCGGCCAAATACGGCATCCTCACCGAATACCTGCCGCACAACCGGCTGGTGCAAGCCAACGGCTGGATTGAAGGGCTAACCGTCGGCGCCATCATCCTCGGCGCGGTGCTCGGCGGCTTCATGGTCGCCCCCGCCACGGTGCAATGGCTGCAATGGGCAAACGCGCCGCACCCGCTCTCGCTCATCATCGTCCTGATTGGCCTGTTTTACGTGCTGGCCGCCGTCTTTAACCTCTTCATTCCACACACCGGCGTGCCCGACAAGCCCATCGAACACGGCCCCTGGGAAATGATTACCCGCTTTGCCGACTGCGTAGGCACGCTGTGGCGCGACCCGCTGGGGCAAATCTCGCTGGCGGTGACCACGCTGTTCTGGGGCGCGGGGGCGACGCTGCAATTCATCATCATCAAATGGGCGGAAAACGAGCTGGACATGGGCTTGTCCAACGCCTCGATGCTGCAAGGCGTCGTCGCCCTGGGGGTCGCACTGGGCGCGGCGCTGGCCGCGCGCATGGTCTCGCTCTTCAACGCCGTGCGCGTCATCCCGCTGGGGCTGTTGATGGGCGTGCTGGTGATGTTGCAGATTTTTGTGCACACCCTCGTGCCCGCCGTCATCATGATGGTGCTGGTGGGCATGTGTGCGGGCTTTTTTGTCGTCCCGATGAACGCCCTGCTGCAACACCGAGGCCATCACCTGATTGGTGCCGGGCACTCCATCGCGGTGCAGAACTTCAACGAAAACCTCTCCATCCTCTTCATGCTCAGCGCCTACGCGCTGCTGCTCTATGCCGATGTTTCCATCAACACCGCACTCATCGTCTTCGGCCTCTTCGTAGCGCTGACCATGGCGCTGGTCTGGCTACGCTACCGCGCCAACCAACGCCGCCACGATTCCCGCGCCAGCCTGCGCGAATATTCCTGAGCATCTTGCAGACCAGCCGGGCACGCCAAACAAAAACGCACGCCCCGCTGTGTTGCACATGGCGGGGCGTTTTTGTGGCAATGAGTGCGGCGGCCTTTGCCGCGCGGCTCAGGCTCAGGCTCAGGCGGGTTCGGGGGACGTGGCGGCTTCGTCTGCCGGGCGGTGTTGGCGCTCGGCGCGGCGCATCCAGCATTGCAACAGCACAATCACCACGACATACCCCGCCTGCGCCAGCAGGCCTTCGCGTGTTGCGTAGAGGCCGATGAAATCCACGTTGGGCACGCCTTCCAGAATGTGCATGGGCAGTACGCCGGTCAGTTGCAGCGTATGCACGCTGATGCCCAGCATCTTGAAGCCCAGCGCATAAAGCAGCCAGGTGAGCACTTTGAACATTGTCGGCGCAGCCAGCCGCACGGTGCCTTTCAGCATGACGAATGCCAGCGCAATGAGCAGGGCGACAGCCATGCCGACACCCAGCAGGAAGGATTCCATGCTGATTTTCGGCAAAATGCCCATGTAAAACAGGATGGTTTCCGCGCCTTCGCGGAACACGGAAAGAAAACTGAGGCCAAACAGCGGCACGAAACTCGCTGCGGTGAGCGCCTGATTCATGTGCTTGCGAACATACGCCTGCCAAGCCTGCACGGACGATTTGCTGTGCAGCCAGGCACCCACCGAGACAATCATCAACACCGCGACCAGCCCCACGCCGCCTTCAATCAGTTCGCGGCTGGTGCCGGAGGTGGCGGCGGGCAAGAGCATGTGCAGGGCAAGCGCAAGCACGACACTGAGCGCAATTCCGGCCACCACGCCGCCCCACACCCATTTGTAGCCTTGCGGACGTTGCGCGGCACGCAGCGCGCCCACCAGCGCCAGCACAATCAGCAAGGCTTCCACGCCTTCGCGCAGCAAAATCAGCATGGCATCCACGGCGCTGTAATTGGCTGCGGGCTGGATAGCGCCGAGCGCGGTGATGATTTGCTGCAGGGATTCCTGATACTGCGGCTGGCCGCCTTTGGCGAGTATCACGGGCACTTCGCTTTCCACACGGTTGTAGAGCGCACCGTTGCGGGTGCTGACTTCGCCTTCAATGGCTGGCCAGATTTCGATAAAGGTGGTGAGTTTTTCCTGCCCGGTGGCGGCGTCCTGCGCGCGGAAGGCTTCCAGCCCCGCTTGCAGCAGTTCAATGCCGTCGGACAAGCGGTATTCACCCTCGCCCGGCGTTTCAATCTGCTGACCACTCAGAAAATCCGCAAACTGC
>JAFSWK010000151.1 GCA_017444505.1 Rhodocyclaceae bacterium
ACCATCCCGGCGGGAAGTTTATTCGTGTTCGCGGCGGCGGCGTGGTTTGCCAAAGCGACGCGGCGGGGGGACAAATTCGTCGTCCCCCAGACGGCGCAACTGGATGGGCTGCTGGCGGATGCGCGTTTGCGTGGCGAGAATTTGCAGGGCTTCGGGCGGCAGTTCGGGCGGCAGCTCGACGGTGGAATAATCTTCGTAGAGGTTGATTTGACCAATGTAGCGCGAGCCGATGCCGGTTTCGTTGGCGATGGCGCCGACGATGTCTTTGGGACGAATGCGGTGGATGTGGCCGACTTCGATGCGATAACGCACGAAGGGGACGTTTTCGTCAAAATCGTACAACTCTTCCGTGCGCGGGCGCGGCGGGCGTTCGCGGCGCGGCGGGCGGTCTTCGCGCGGAAAACGGTCTTCACGCAGAAAACCGCGCGGCGCACGCGGCGGCGGCATGTCCGGCACCTGCGATTCGTAGCGCAGCGGACGCTCGCGCTGGGCGAGGAAGGCGAGTGCTGCGGCGACTTCGTAGAGGTCGGCGTCGGTGTTTTGTTCCAGCGTGGTGACGACTTCCAGGAAGAAATCCAGGTCTTCCGAAGCCAGGGTTTCTTGCACATGCTGGCAGAACTGGGCAACGCGCCGGTCGGCCACGGCTTGCGGGCTGGGCAGCGACAAGGCTTCCATTTTCTGGCCGGTGGCGCGTTCGATGACGCGCAGCATCCGCTGTTCGCGGGCGGTGATGAACAGGATGGCTTCGCCCTCTCGTCCGGCGCGTCCGGTGCGGCCAATGCGGTGTACGTAGGCTTCGGTGTCGTAGGGGATGTCGTAGTTGATGACGTGCGAGATGCGCGCCACATCCAGCCCACGGGCGGCCACGTCGGTGGCGACGACGACGTCGATGTCGCCATTTTTGAGCTGTTCGATAACCCGCTCGCGCAGTTGCTGGGTCATGTCGCCATTGAGCGCGCCGACGCTGTGGCCGCGCGCTTCCAGTTTGCCCGCCAGTTCGACGGTGGCGGTTTTGGTGCGCACGAAGACGATGGCGGCATCAAAATTTTCTTCGGTTTCCAGAATGCGGGTCAGCGCGTCGAGCTTGTGGGCGTTGTTGATCTGGCAAAAGCGCTGGCGGATGGTGGAAACCGTGGTGGTGGGCGCTTCAATGCGGATTTCCAGTGGCTCTTGCTGATGTTGCAGGGCGACGCGGCGGATGGCATCCGGCATGGTGGCCGAGAAGAGCACGGTCTGGCGCAGGTCGGGCGTGTGTTCGAGAATCCATTGCACGTCGTCAATGAAGCCCATGCGCAGCATTTCGTCGGCTTCATCGAGCACCAGTGTGCGCAGGGCGGAAAGGTCCAGACTTTCGCGCTCAATGTGATCCATGATGCGTCCGGGCGTGCCGACGATGACGTGCGCGCCGCGCTTGAGCTGGCGAAGCTGCACGCTCATGCTCTGTCCGCCATAGACAGGCAGGACATGAAAACCGGGCAGGTGACAGGCATAGCGCTGGAAGGCTTCGGCCACTTGCAGGCTGAGTTCGCGCGTGGGCGTGAGCACCAGCGCCTGCGGGCTGCGCTGGGCAAGGTCGACCTTGTGCAAAATGGGCAGGGCGAAAGCGGCAGTTTTGCCCGTGCCAGTCTGCGCTTCGCCCAGCACGTCGTAACCGGCCAGCAGCGGCGGAATGCAGGCGGCCTGGATGGGTGAGGGGGTTTCATAACCGACTTCGCGCAGGGCGGCGAGGATTTCGTCACGAAGCTGAAGCTGGCTGAATTGTTCAATGGTCTGAGTCATGGCTGGCATTTCCCCAATCTTGTTGCACACTCGGTAAGGTAGAAGGTTTCGTCCATGTGCGTTCACATTTCACACGTTTGCTGAGGCGCTGCGCTGTGTTGTCAACTGCCCGGTGGGCGCGCCCGCATTCCCGTCTGCCCGGGTCGCTGCGTTTTCTCCATGCGACCTGCACGGGATTCTAGCAGTTTGGGCGCGAAGGGGGGAAAGCGCACGATGCGCCCGCGCCAGCAAGGCGCGCCTTATGCGACGTTTGCGGGCAGCGGCGGCGCGTCTTTGACTTCTGGCAATACCAGACTGACCACGCGCCAGCCCGCTTCGGGCTGAACGCGCGCCTTTTCGCTGAAGACGTGGATGCGCCCTTTGGGGTCGACCGCAAACAGCGGCACACCGGTTTTTTCCTGCCGGGCGCAGTATTCGGCCCAGGAAAACACGTCGGTCAGGCCGGTTTCGCGCACGCTCGCGCCCGCCTGCATCATCTGCGCCAGCCGCCCGTAACTGCTCGTGCCATCAAACAGGTTCGGCAGCTTTGCCCAGAGCTGGCCGCTGTCGCTGCGGCGGCTTTCCACCGGCTCAAAGAGCATGAAGGAATTGTTTTCGCCAAAAATGTTGATGTAGTGATAGCCCGCCAGCGTGTTCATCTGGCGGTAGGGCGAGACGGCCAGAAAGGATGCGATGCCGGTCAAATCGAGCGCCTGTTCGGCGTGCTCGGAAAGCGGGTTGCCGTAATAGACCTCCATGCCGGCCATGCGCGCGCTTTGCGCTTCTTCCCAGCTGGTGTCGACGAGCAGTACGCGCACGTTCTGGCGCATCAGCGCCTGCGCCAGGGCGCGGGCAAACGGGTTGGCACCCAGCAGCAAAAAGCCGGTGGCCGGTGGCGCGGCCACGCCCAGCCATTTGGCCAGTGGACGGGAAGTGACGCTCTGAATCAGCACGCTGCCAATGATGGTCAGAAAGACCAGCGGCACCAGCAGTTGCGCGTCTTCCATGCCGATCTGATCCATTTTTAGCGCAAACAGCGAAGAGACCGCCGCCGCCACGATGCCGCGCGGCGCCATCCAGGCGAGCAACACTTTTTCCTGCCAGCGCAAACTGGAACGGGCGGCGGAAAACCACACGCCCAGCGGGCGGGCAACCCACAGTACCACGGCCAGAAACACCAGCGCCATGCTGTTGAGCTGCAACAGCGCGCGCGGTTCCAGCCGGGCGGCCAGCAGG
>JAFSWK010000152.1 GCA_017444505.1 Rhodocyclaceae bacterium
ATTTATTCGCTGATGGTCAGCTGTAATTCTTATTTTTCGAGATATCGGGCAAGGAACTGGTCGTCGCGTCGGACTTTGCCCAGACGACGGCGGACGGCTTTGCGGGCGGGCGATGCAGTGGCGGGGGCGGAAGCGCCCGTTTTCTTGTGGGACATTTGACTTTTTCTGAATCGTGTTTACAATGCGCGGTCTGTCTTCGGAAAGCCCAGATGGCGGAATTGGTAGACGCGCTGGTTTCAGGTACCAGTGTCGCAAGACGTGGAGGTTCGAGTCCTCTTCTGGGCACCACAGAGCGTTCAGCAGCGCTTACTATAAACGAGAACAAGCAACAGGCCGCGCCCCGCGCGGCTTTTTTGTTGCCCGAACCTTCTCCCCTGTCCCGTCCCCCGCTGCACGCCCCCACCCGCGCGCCCTATCCGGCGGGAATGGATGCGGCGATGTGGGATGCGCCGAGGGATGGAACGGGGTGCGGCGACGTGGAGACGGAGCATCGCTCCGTCTCCCACGCGGTTTCATCCTGATTTTCGTCAGCGTGGGCAACAAGTTGCCCACCCTACGGTGGCTAACGGAAACGCCGCGCGCACAAAACCGGCGGTTGCGACATGACCGAACCGGCACGGGCGCGGGAAACGACGGTTGCACCATGACCCGTAGGGGCAAATAATCATTTGCCCCGTTACGTTTCCCCCATCACCGCAGCCCATTCCATGCCACGGTGCATCCCGTTGTGACCCGTCCCCCCCCACCGCCCCCCCCCAACCGTTTTGGGCGAATAATTATTCGCCCCTACCCGGCGAGGCGTCCACACGTAGGGGCAAAAAATTTTTTGCCCCGCATCGCATCCGTCGCCACCATCGGGTTTTCCCTGTGGGCGAGACGTCCGCGCGCTCCCATAAAAAAGCGCCCCTTGCGGGGCGCTTTGTGTTGAAGGCACTGCGTCAGAACAAATACTGCACCTCCACATTCGCACTTGCGCCTTTGCGTTTTCCGGCGTAGCCGGTTACGCCTACGTTTGTGGTGAGGTTTTGGCGGGGCTGGAAGGTGAGGCCTGCGTCGATAACCGCGCTGTTGCCCTTCATCGTCGGGGCGGGGACGTCGAAGGAATAGGCGGTAGCGCGTGCCGTGCCGTCGAACTCTCGTTCCCATGCCGCGCCTGCATAGGCTTGGGTTTGGTTGCTGACCGCCCACGCGCCTTTCGCGCCGAGGCGGGTGCGGCTGGATTTGACGGCGTTGAAGTGGTACGGGTCAAGCGCCACGGTGGTTTCCTTGCCGTCCATGTGCGTGTACAGGTATTGCCCGAAAACTTCCACCTGCGTGGTGTCGTTCGTCTGCCAGCGATACCCCGCGCCGACGTGTCCGCCCATGTAGGGCGTGCGGATGTCGTATTGGGCGCGCGCTCCGGTGGCGGCGTCTCTCAGGTCGTCGGTGTGCCAGTTGTTGTGGATGCGGCCAGCGTGGACGGAGCCTTCCACGAACGGCGCGCCCCCGCCGTCGGCAGACTCACCTCCTGCGAGGTTCACACGGGCGAGCACGCCCGCGCCGTAGTAGTCGGAATTGCCTTTGCCGTTAACGTCGCCGGTATCAAAACCGTTGTGCGTCTTGAACGAACCATCGC
Source organism: Rhodocyclaceae bacterium (assembly GCA_017444505.1). GTDB lineage: Bacteria > Pseudomonadota > Gammaproteobacteria > Burkholderiales > Rhodocyclaceae > JAFZMK01. The sequence goes on from JAFSWK010000152.1 coordinate 1,616, forward strand.
CGTATTCAAAGAACGCGCCGACCGCTGCCGTGCCACCGCCTGCGAGCGGCACAACCTTCGCTGCGCCGACGATGGCCGATGCGCCGTTGACCTTGACGTGCGAACCCGTCATCACCTTCTGGTCATAGCCGCTGAGTCGCGCGAAGGCGGTGGTGTCACTGGGCGCGCCTGCGCCGTTTGTACCTCTGCCGAGGGGACCTCCGCTCCGGTCAAACACCCCGCCGCCGCCCGTGCGGTTCGGCAGGTTGCCCGTCATGCGCACAATCTGATCCGCGCCCAGATTCAGCATTCCCATCCCCGCCGCGCGACCTTCGGGGATGGCCTTGGTTTGCGGATTCACCTGCGGCCCGGGTTGCGGCTGCGGTTGCGGCTGTGGCGGCGTGGGTTGCGGCTGCGGTTTCGGGTCAGGTTGTGGTTGCGGCGTCGGTTTCGGTTTTGGGACGGTGGTGACTTGGGCGAAGATGCTGTTGGCGTCGTTATCCAGCGCAAAACCGTAGTCCAGCGAAATGCCTTGCCGCCCCGTGATGTTGACTTGCTGGTAATCCGTGCCTTGCGTGAGTACGCCGCCCGTGCTGTTTTCCAGACCGGCGGCGTTGGTGAGCAAGGTGACGGTGTCGCCCATTTTCAGCACACTGCCGCCGCCCGCGATGGCCACGCCGATGTTGGTCATCGCGGCAACAAAGCGCGTCGCCGCGCCGCCGGTGACTTTCAGCATCGTCGCGCCCGCCGCCGTGGCTGCGGGCAGGATGAAATGGAGGTTCTCGAAGTTGTTGATACTGCCCACCGTCAGCCCCGCGCCTTCCACGGAAAGCGTGTTGCTGGTGACTCTGGCAGGGGTGTTGCCGCCGTAGATCTGGGCATTCTGCAAGGCATCCTTGCCCAGATTCGCGCCCAGAATGACGGTGTTGCCGGTGGCGGCGAAGCCTGAGCCGGGACGGACGAAACCGCCGTAGACCTCGGTAGTTGCGGCGCTGAATGTGCCCCCCGCCAGAGTGACGGTGTTGCCGGTGGCGTCGCCAAAGCCGCCCGCGCCCCCGCGCACGTATGTCCCCATCACCTCGGCGCTGCCCGAAATGGTGACGGTGTTGCCTGTGGCGCTGCCCTTGTCGCTTTCCCCCCCAGTCACCTCATACGCCTTGCCGCCGGAAAAGTTCACCTTGTTGCCTGTGGCGCTGCCCGCGTCGGCGTAGCCGCCAAACAATTTGCCGGAAATGCGGTAATTGCTGTGAGCAGTGCCAAGCTGCTCCAGCCTGCCCGCGCTCATGGTGACCGTGTTGCCCGTCACGTCGCCGTTTGACGCCCGGCCGCCGAAGGCCGCCGTGGCCTTGCCGCCGGTCACGGTGAGCGTGTTGCCGCTTTCGCGCTGGCCGAGCGTGTTCGCGCCGCCGTTGCCGTAGAGGTACAGTTCCGAGAGGGTGAGGTCCAGGCTGTCGCCGGTCGTGTTGACGCCGGCGCTCAACACCTTC
>JAFSWK010000153.1 GCA_017444505.1 Rhodocyclaceae bacterium
ACCGATGCACCGGAAATCGACCGCGAAGACTTCGCCCAGCGCATCGAAACCCTGACCACGCTGATTGAAAGCGACCAGCTCAACGACGACGTCGACACCGCCTGGGTGATGCTCGCCCGTGGGCTGGCCATTTTGAATGACCACAACGCCGTCGAACAAACCTGGCAACGCATCTCCGGCAAAATTCCGCAAACTTCGCTCGACCCCGGCCTCACCTGGGCCGACCTGCTCGCCGCCACGCGCCAGGGCAATTTTGAAGGCGACCCCGACCGTCTGCTGACCCTCGCCTTCCAGCTCGCCCCGCAAGACGCCGGTGTGCTCTCGCTCATGGGCATCCGCGCCTATTCGCGCGAACAATACGCCGAGGCCGCCGATTACTGGCAACGCCTGCTCACCGTGTTACCCGCCGAGGATGGTGCCCGCCCACGCCTCATGGAAAACATCAACGACGCCCGCGCCCGCGCCAAACTGCCACCACTGTCTGCCGACGGCGCGTCTGCTGCGCAACCATGAACGCGCTGGCGCGCCCGTTGCTTCGCCGCTATCGGCACTGGTTCGTCTGCCTGTTGTTGCTCGCCGCGCCCGTCGCGTTGCAGGCCGCGCCGCCCATGCTGCTGGCCGGGCAATACACGCAAGGCGTAGATGTCTCGCAATACTGGGTCAGCGAAAAATACGACGGCGTGCGCGCCTGGTGGGACGGCGCGCGCCTGCAAACCCGTGGCGGCCAGCCCATCGCCGCGCCCGACTGGTTTACCGAAGGCTGGCCGCGCACCGTCATGGAAGGCGAACTGTGGGGCGGGCGCGGCACGTTTGAAGCGGTCAGCGGCGCGGTTCGCAGCGCCCGGCCCGACGACGAGGCCTGGCGCGCCATCCGCCTGATGGTCTTCGACCTGCCCGAACACCCCGGCACGTTCGACGAACGGCTGCGCGCCCTGCAACAGCTTCACGCCGCGCAGCCTGTCGCCACCTGGCAACCCGTCCCGCAATGGCGCGGCACGACCCACGCCGCGCTGATGGCGGATTTGCAAAAAATCGTCTCTGGCGGCGGCGAAGGCGTGATGCTGCACCGGGGCGATTCGCACTACCGCGCCGGACGGGGCGACGACCTGCTGAAACTGAAACCGGCGGACGATGCCGAAGCCATCGTCCGCGCCCATCTGCCCGGCAAAGGCAAATACACTGGCATGACCGGCGCGCTGCTGGTCGAACGCGAAGCAGACGGCACACGTTTTCGCATCGGCAGCGGACTGACCGACGAACTGCGCCGCCACCCGCCCCCGCCCGGCACGGTCATCACCTATCGTTACAATGGCCTGACCCGCAACGGACTACCCCGATTCCCGCGCCTCTGGCGCATTCACACGCCCGCCCCCGCGCCGGAAAAGGCCGCTTCCACGCCGCCTTGATACGATTAGAAATACTTGATTTTTGTGTAAAAACCACACATCCGCGCGCCGTTCGTCCGCGACGGACGGCACAACGGATTGACAACTTTCCAGCGCCTTTTTAAAGTTCGCCCACCTCGCAAGCGCGCTCCCCCCGGGCGCGTCGAACGGGTCGCAACGAACCCGACTTGCAGCACATCCCTTCCCGCTGGCTCTGCCAGTTGCCATACACACAAATATCCGGGCAAACCGTCCGGCGACTACGGAAGCGGATCAAGATAACGATATTGACCGTGCGGGCACCCCGCCCTTCTTTTTCGCACGGCACCGATTTTGTGGAGGAAATCAGAAAACATGGCAACCCATTCGACCCCTACAGAGACCTTGCGCCACAACACCAAAAAACCTGGCCGCTTCATCCGCAATACCGCCTCTTTGGCCTTCGCCCTCGCCTCCGTGGCGGTATTCTGTATGGGCGCGCGCCTGGTGCATTCCATGCCGCAGGCCGTGGCGGAGCATCATGCCGAGCACACCGCCCGCGCCGCCGTGCCAGTGTGGATTACCCCGGCAGTCAGCGCGCCGCAGACCCAGAAACTTTCCCTTTCGGCAGAAATGCGCGCCGTGCGTGACTGGGTCAGCAGTCACTACAACGTCGCCCCCGCCAAACTGGAACCGATTCTGCAACAAACCGAAGTCAGCGCCCGCAAGTATGGCTTTGACCCGCTGCTGATTGTCGCCATGATGGCCATTGAATCCAGCTTCAACCCGAAAGCGCAAAGCCCGCGTGGCGCGCAGGGGCTGATGCAGGTGATTCCGCGCTATCACATGGACAAAATCGGCCAGCATGGCGAAGCCGACGAAGTGCTGTTTGATCCCAAGCTCAACGTCCAGATTGGCACGCAAGTGCTGGCCGAAGGGATGCAGCGTTACGGCACGCTGCGCGATGCGCTGCAATACTACGGCGGCGCGCGCAAAGACCCGAAAGCGCGTTACAGCGAACGGGTGCTGCGGATGAAAAACCGTCTGGCCACCATCGTCGAGCGCGACCTTCAGCAAGACGCCTGAGCGCACCGCACCGCTTGCGGGCGCACAATCCGGATGGCGCGGGGTACAATCCGCGCCATTCTTGTTTTTGGGGAACCGCCGTTGTTCACGGGTATCACGCTGGCCTTGTCCAAAGGCCGAATCTTTGAAGAAACGCTGCCGCTGCTGGCCGCCACGGGCATTGTGCCGTCTGAAAATCCGGAATCGTCGCGCAGCCTCATCATCGCCACCAACCGCGCGGACGTGCGCCTGCTCATCGTGCGCGCCACCGACGTGCCCACCTACGTGCAATACGGCGCGGCAGATTTGGGCATCGCTGGCAAGGACGTGCTGCTTGAACACGGCGGCGCGGGGCTGTATCAACCGCTGGATCTGGACATCGCCCACTGCCGCATGAGCGTGGCCGCGCGCGCCGATTTTGATTACAGCGCCGTGCGTCCGGGCGGGCGCATCCGCGTGGCGACGAAATACGTCAAACAGGCCAAGCGCCACTTCGCCAGCAAGGGCGTGCATATCGATCTCATCAAGCTGTATGGCTCAATGGAACTTGCGCCGCTGGTCGGGCTGGCGGACGTTATCGTCGATCTGGTCTCCACCGGCGGCACGCTGCGCGCCAACAATCTCGTGGAAGTGGAAACCATCGAACCAATCAGCTCGCGGCTGATTGTCAATCAGGCCTCGCTCAAACTCAAACACGCGCTGCTGCAACCGCTGCTGGACAGCTTTGCGCACAGCGTGGCCGCCCGCCGCGCATCGTGAGCCAGCGCACACGCTAACGGGCGCGCGATGCAAGACCTGGCGTGGCGCAACGAAGTCCTCAGCGCAGATGTGCCGCGCCTGCGCGCGCTGGCGCGCCGTGCGCGTCAGACCAAAACAGACGACGCACGCGCCGCCGCGCAAACGAAGTTTGACGCCCTGCTAAACGAATCCCGCGCCCGCCGCACGGCGCGCGCCGCCGCCCTGCCGCAGCCCACGTTTCCCGAAGAACTGCCCGTCAGCGCCCAGCGCGAGGCCATCGCGCACGCCCTCTTGCAGCATCCGGTGGTCATTGTTTGCGGCGAAACGGGTTCGGGCAAAACCACGCAGTTACCCAAGATTTGCCTGAGCATCGGGCGCGGCGCAGCCGGTCTGATTGGCCACACGCAGCCACGGCGCATTGCCGCGCGCGCCACCGCCACGCGCATCGCGCAGGAATTGAACACCCCGCTGGGGCAGACGGTAGGCTTCAAGGTACGCTTTACCGACCAGGTCGGCGAACACGCCGCCATCAAGCTGATGACCGACGGCATTTTGCTGGCCGAGACGCAATCCGACCCATCCCTTTCGCGCTACGACACGCTCATCATCGACGAAGCGCACGAGCGCAGCGCCAACATCGACTTTCTGCTTGGCTATCTGCACGCCCTGCGCCGCCGCCGTCCGGACCTCAAAATCATCATCACCTCGGCAACGCTGGACGCGGAACGCTTCGCCGCCCATTTTGCCGACGCCGCAGGCCGCCCCGCGCCGGTGTTTGAGGTTTCCGGACGGCTCTATCCCATCGAAATCCGCTACCGCCCGTTTGAAGCCGACCGCGCAGACAAACGCGACTGGTGCGACGCGCTTCTGGACGCCGTCGACGAATTGCAGGCCGAAGGCTCCGGCGACGTGCTGGTCTTTTTGCCCGGCGAGCGCGAAATCCGCGAAGCTGCCGAGGCGCTTCGCAAAGCGCCGCACCGCCCCGGAATGCAGCCGGAAGTCTTGCCGCTCTACGCCCGCCAGTCCGCCGCCGAGCAAGCGCGTGTGTTCTCGCCGGGCGCGGCGCGGCGCATCGTGCTGGCCACCAATGTGGCGGAAACTTCGCTCACCGTGCCGCGCATCCGCTACGTGGTCGACAGCGGGCTGGCGCGCATCAAGCGTTATTCGCTGCGCAACAAGGTAGAACAGTTGCCGGTGGAAAAAATCTCGCAAGCGGCGGCCAACCAGCGCGCCGGGCGCTGCGGGCGCGTCATGGATGGCGTCTGCATCCGGCTCTACGACGAAGCCGACTTTGCCGCCCGCCCGAAACACACCGAGCCGGAAATTTTGCGCTCGTCGCTGGCCGGTGTGATTTTGCGCATGGGCGCATTGAATCTCGGCGCGGTCGAGCATTTCCCCTTCATCGACGC
>JAFSWK010000154.1 GCA_017444505.1 Rhodocyclaceae bacterium
ATGGGCGGGATTCTCCTTGCAGGGCACGCGGGACGAAAAGGTGCGCCCCGATTGTCCGCGTTCGGGCGCGGCGCGGGTGTGTCGGTTTGTACCGTAGCGGGCAGGCGCTCATTTCCACGACGCGAAAAAGACCAGCAGCATGGGCGAGAGGATGCTCACCAGAAAGCCAAAGCTGATGGCCAGCAGCGTGGCCTCCGCGCCGCCCGAATGCTGGATGACCGGCAGCGTGAAATCCATCGTCGTCGCCCCGCCCGTACCCACGGCGGCGGACGGCGTGCGCCGCATCAAAAACGGAATGACGAAGAGCGCGAAAAACTCCCGCCCCATGTCGTTCAGAAACGCCACGCCGCTCCACAGCGGCCCGTGCGTAGTGGAAAGCACCACGCTGGACAGCGAATACCAGCCAAAACCGCTGGCCAGCGCCATGCCCAGCGCCCAGTGTGTGCCCGAAATCAGCGCAAAGAGCAGCCCGCCGAGCAACGCGCTGGCGCTAAACACCGCCGTCAATTCCAGACTGCGCCGATGCAAAAACACCTGCCGCAGCCGCACGCCGCTGGCGCGAAGCTGCACCCCCACCAGCGCAATCAGCACCACCAGCACACAGGTAATCAGGCCATCGGGCGCCCGCCAGGCTTGCGGCGTAATCGCGCCCAGCGCCAGCCCCGCGAGGATGGAAGCCATTTGCAACAGCGTGCCCGTCATGCGGATTTTTGAGCCTGCACCCTGCGCCGCGCGAATCGGTCGCCGCCACGGACGCCAGTAATCAAACGCCATCATCACCGGCAGATTCACCCCGATGACGCAGGCAAACAGCAGCGCCGCCCGCCCGCCAATCTCGGCCAGTTGCGCCCCCAGCGCATCCTGTTTCGCCAGCGAAAAGCCAATCAGCAACAACAAGCCATAGACCAGCGCATTGATGGCGCGATTGACCTGCACCAGCGTGCGCGCGCGGGTCACATGCACAAAAAAACCCGCAAACAGCGCGCCCAACAGCCACAGCAGCATGACAAACGATTGGCTATCCATTTTCTTCCCGAAGCGAAAACGGCATTGTAACGGGCGCATCTTGAAAACCTGTCGCGCATCCCCATCTAGATACACAAGGGCGGCAAAACGCCCGTGTACAAAATCCCCAACCCCACAGGAGAACCTCATCATGACCATCCGTCGCACCTACAACCTTTTTGATGAACTGCTGCGTGATGCCGCGCCGGGCTTTTTCATCCGCCCGCTGCATGGCGACGGCCTGCCTGCCGCCAGCCAGATTCGGCTGGACGTGGCGCAAACCGACGATGCCTACACCATCCATGCTGAACTGCCCGGTGTTGCGAAGGACGACATTCAGGTCGACATGGACGCCGACACGGTGCGCATCGGCGCACACATTCGCCAGCACGATTCGCTCGCTGGCGAGGGCAATCAGGTGCTGCGCAGCGAGCGTTATTACGGCGAAGTCACGCGCAGCGTGCACCTGCCCGTCGAAATCGACCGCGAGCGCGCCCGCGCCCGCTATGAAAACGGCGTGCTGATGCTCACCCTGCCCAAGAAAAACGCCCCCACCCTGCAACGCCTGACGGTGGAATAACGCCCCGCGCCACACCCCGCCCGCGCCCGCCCGCAATACAACGGGCGGGCGTTTTTTTGCGCCGCAAAGCGCCCGCGCCCCGCAAAACCAGCGGGCGGCGTATAGTGTCGCTTCCTTTCACTTCATCACGGAGATTGCGTTATGGGACTGTTCAGCTTCATCAAGGACGCGGGCGAGAAACTGTTTGGCATCAAGGTGGCTGCGGCGGCGCAGGCGGCGGAGGATGCGGGTGCGCAGGCGGCGCAGGCGATTACGGAGTACATTGCGCAGCAAAATCTTGGCCTGAGCAATCTGGGCGTGGTCTTTGCCGACGGGCGTGTGACGCTCACCGGCGCGGCGCCTTCGCAGGAAGCGGCGGAAAAGGCCGTGCTCGCCGCCGGGAACGTGGAAGGCGTGACAGAAGTCGATAACCAGATTCAGTTCCCTGCCGGTACGGAAACGCGCTATCACGACGTGGTCAAGGGCGATACCTTGAGCGCCATCGCCAAGCAATACTATGGCGATGCGAACAAGTATCCGGTGATTTTTGAAGCCAACAAACCCATGCTCTCGCATCCGGACAAAATCTATCCGGGGCAAAAACTGCGCATTCCGGCGCTGTAAGCGGCGCGTCGCATACATTGCAACGCCGCAAACGCCGCCCCGCGACGGGCGGCGTTTTTATTGCGGCGACAGAAAGCGCGCGAATTCGTCCGGCAGCGGGGCGTTTTCCAGACTGCGCTGGCTGAACAGATGACGCCCGTCGCAGACGAAGCCGAGCTGTTCCCAGTCCACGCGGTTGAGCGCATCGCAAAATTCCGCCAGCGCGATGCGTTCGTCGTGCGGAAAAATGGCGAGCACCGAGCCATCAAAATGCGGGCAGGCGTGCAGGAAAAACGGCGCTTTCTGGCGCGTGCGGCCATTGACGTAGACGCGCGGGCGGTCGTTTTGCGGGTAGCCGCGCCCCCACAGCCACCAGTTCGATTCGTCAAACGGGCGAATGCCGCGCGCCAGCAGCCGCGCCTTGTGCGGCAAGAGGACGGGCGGCGGCGGGGCGTTTTTGTCGGTCCAGATCATTTTGCGCGTGCGGCCAGTTTTGCAGGTTTCGGAACAGACAAAATCGCGGTTGCCGTGGGTGTCATCGGCAAAAATATCGTCCGCGCCGGAAACCGCGCCAACTTTGACTTGCGCAATCTCGCGCAGGCAAATGCCGTGCTGCGCGCGCGAGAACATGAGGTGTCCGGCGGCTTCGACGAAATGCCGCGCCTGCCAGCGCGGGGCGGCCAGCGCGCGGGCAAGATCGTCTTTGTTGCCAATTTCGGCATAGCGCATCTGCCGCCGGAACAGCCCTTTTTGAAAACGCCAGATGAGGCAGTTGGGCGTGGCGTTGGCAAACACTTTGGCATCGCCCAGTTCCATGGCGTGGGTGATGGTGCCCTGTTGGTACAGCCATGAATTGAGGCGGGTGCTGGACGTGGTTTTGAGAAAATCGCGCGGCGTAATAAAGATGAGTTCGCCGTGTTCGTTGAGGTGACGAACTGATTTTTCAATAAAAAACAAATAGAGATTGGAACGCGAATCAAACAGGCGCGAGCGCAGCAGGCGGCGCGTGGGCGCGGCAATGTCCTGATATTTGACGTAGGGCGGGTTGCCGAGGATGGTGTCGAATTTTTCCGTCTCCGGGTAGGCGAAAAAGTCGATGTTCAGGCTTTCCGCCGGTGCGTGGCTGCGGTCGATTTCAATGGCGACACAGTCGGGAATGCGGCGCGAAAAAGCGCCGTCGCCGCAGGCCGGTTCCAGCACGCGCCCGTGGTTCTGGCGCAGTTTGAGCATGGCGGTGACAACACTTTCTGGCGTGAACACCTGCCCCAGCGTGGCGACGTTGTGTGCAGCAGCCTCCGGCATGGCGCGCATCAGGCGGCTTCGGCCACAAAGCGGCACACCTGCGCGCGCGCCGCCTGATATTCGGCATCATCCGCCAAGGCTTCGGGCGAGGGGAAACGCTGGAAGTTGCCGCGCAGCGCCTGAATGCGCGCGTGCGCGCCCTCGTTTTCCGGCGGTTGCCAGCGGGCGAGCAGGTCGTCGGCTTCACGCGGGCGGTTGCAGACCAGCACCATGTCGCAACCGGCGCGCCAGGCGGCATCCGCGCGGGCGAGGATGTCTCCGGCGACCGTGGCGGCCTGCATGGAAAGGTCGTCGCTGAAAATCGCGCCGCGATAGCCCAGCTCGCCGCGCAAAATCTCTTGCAGCCAGCGGCGGGAAAATCCGGCAGGCTGCGCGTCTACGGCGGGATAAATGACGTGCGCGGGCATCACGCCGCCCAGCCGCGCGCCCAGCGCGTCCGCGCGGTAGGGCTGGGCGTCTTCGGCGAGCAGGTCGGAAAGTGGGCGCTCGTCGCGCGGCATGTCGACGTGCGAATCGGCCTCGACAAAGCCGTGCCCCGGAAAATGCTTGCCCACGCAGCGCATTCCGGCGCGCGCCATGCCGTCGGTGAGCGCACCGGCCAGCCGCACCAGCAAGTGCGGGTCACGACACAAGGCGCGGTCGCCAATGGCGCGGCTGCATCCGTAGTCCAGGTCCAGTACGGGGGCGAAGCTCAAATCGACGCCGTGGGCGAGCAATTCGGCGGCCAGCACCAGCCCGATGGCGTGCGCCATGACGAGCGCGAGCGGCTCGTTGCGCGCGGCCAGCTCGCCCAGCGCGCGCATCGGCGGCAACGTGGTAAAGCCGTCGCCGCGAAAGCGTTGCACGCGCCCGCCTTCGTGATCGACGGCGATGAGCAAATCGGCACGTTCGGCGCGGATGGCTGCAGTGAGTGCGCGCAACTGGGCGCTGTCGGTGAAATTGCGCGCAAACAGAATCAGCCCGCCCACCCGCGCGTGGCGCAGCCGCGTGCGTTCTTCGTCGGTCAATTGCGTTCCGGCCACATCGCACATCACGGGCGCAGGGGTTTGCATGAGCGTCTCCTGAAAAAAGAACGCATGGTGACACAAAATGCGCCGTTCCCCCGTGCCGGACTTTGCTATATTGCGGGCAAACCGTTTTTACAGGAGAAGTTTCCCATGCAAACCGTCCGTCCTTTGCCCCATGACCTTTCGCGCACGCGCGTGGAATCGTCGTTTTTCAATCAGGTGTATACCTGGATGGCCATCGGGCTGGCGCTGACCGGCGTCGTGGCCTGGTTTACCGTACATAACGAAAGCATCTTCCAGATGGTGATGCAGTGGTATATCCCGCTGATTTTGCTGGAACTGGGCGTCGTGCTCGGGCTGAGTTTCCTGATTGGCAAGCTCTCCGGCGCGCAGGCCACCGCCGCCTTCGTGGGCTATGCCGCCCTGAACGGGCTGACGCTCTCCATCGTGCTGGCGATTTATACGCAAGCCTCTGTTGCCTCGGCCTTTTTCACCGCCGCCGGCATGTTTGCCGCTGCCGGCGCGTATGGTTATTTCACCAAGCGCGACCTGAGCGGCTTCGGGCGCTTCCTCTTCATGGGGCTGATTGGTCTCGTGATTGCTTCGCTGGTGAACCTGTTTTTCCAGAACTCGGCGGTGGACTGGACGATTTCGGTGCTGGGCGTGTTCATCTTCGCCGGCCTGACCGCCTACGACCACCAGAAACTGCGCGAAATGAGCTACGCCATCGACAGCATGGGCGCGGGCGAGAGCAGCAACAACATCCGCCGCATGGTGATTCTGGGCGCGCTGACGCTGTATCTGGATTTCATCAACCTCTTCATCAGCCTGCTGCGGCTGATGGGCAGCCGCGAGTAATGCCGCCGCCACTTGCCATGCAAACGCCCGCCCACGCGCGGGCGTTTTTGCGTTCACGGGCGGCAAAACATGCGGGGCAACAAGAGCCTGACGCGCTGACCGATTTTTATCCCGTCAGCGCGGTTGCTCACACCTCGCCGCCTTGCGGCGCGGGCAGCGCACTTTGCGCGGCACGCTCGCGTGCCAGTTGCACGGCGCGGTGCAGGCGTTGTTGCAGCACCTGCATGTCGGGGATGTGCGCCAGATATTCCGCCACGCGGATGTTGGATGCTTCCAGATCCATCAATTCCACCTGCTCGGCGTCTTTGGATGCACACAGTATCAGGCCGATGGGCGCTTCTTCGCCTGGCGCGCGTTCGTGCTGTTCCAGCCAGCGCAGGTAAAACTCCATTTGCCCTTTGTGCGCAGGCTGGAATTTTTCCAGTTTCAGCTCCACGGCGACCAGCCGCCGCAGGTGGCGGTGATAAAACAGCAGGTCAAGATAAAAATCGTCTGCGCCGACGCTGATGCGCTTTTGCCGCGCGACGAAGGCAAAACCGGCGCCAAGTTCCAGCAAGAAGTGCTCCATTTCGCGCAGGATGGCGGCCTCCAGGTCGCTTTCGCTGTAACCGTGCGGCAGGCCGAGGAATTCCAGCATGTACGGGTCGCGGAAGACCATGTCGGGCGTCATTTGCCCACCGGCGCGCAGGTGGCTGATTTCGGCGCGCACGGCTTCTTCGGGCTGTTTGGCAATGGCGGTGCGCAGATAAAGCTGGCTGGCGATGCGCTCGCGCAGCGTGCGCACGCTCCATCGCTCCACGCGGCAGAGTTCGGCGTAATACTCGCGTTCAAGCGGCTGGCGCAGCGGCAATATCTCGATGAAATGGCTCCAGGTCAATTGTTGCGACAGTGTCGCAACAATTGCTTCGTCGGGGAATGCTTCAGCGAATTGCACCATGCGGCGCAAACTCCGCAAGCCAAAGCTGGCACCATATTCGTGCACCAATTGTGTCGACAGCGTCGACACAATCTCCTCGCCGTAGCCTGCGCGCTTTCCGCGCAGCACTTCGGTGCTGATGCGCTGCCCCACGCGCCAGTAGAGCAGGGTGAGCGCGGCGTTGGCGGCACCGGCGACGCGCTGGCGCGCGGTGTCAATCAGGGTGCGCAGGTCGGTCAGCAGCGCATCCGGAGGCAGGGGCGTTGCGGTTTGTATGTCAGCCATGCTTTTCTCTCAGCAATTTCTCGCCTCATTCATGTTGTGGCAGCGGAGCGGGACTGCACATCATACCCTTTACAGGAACACCTCCGTCGCGAACCGCATGGCTTGGCTGGCCTGCTGACTGCCTCGCTGATTCCCCTCTTTTGTATCCACGGGCGGCAAAAGCGGCGGTGCGTGGGCGGGCGTTGTTACAATGGCGTAAGGCGTTTTGCCGTTTGCCGTTTTTCCGGATTCATTCATTACACGACAGGGAGAAATTACGATATGGAACCACAAGCCGCCGCTTCTTTCATCGACCAGATTCACAACCTCATCAACCTGCTCAACGGCCCGCTATGGACGTGGCTGGTGCCGCTGCTGCTGGGCACGGGGCTGTTTTTTACGCTGCGTTCCGGTTTCGTGCAGGTGCGGCTGTTCCGCGATAGCGTCCGCGCCATGTTCGGCAGCCGCACGCAAGGCGACGATGAACACGGCCACGGCATTACGTCGTTTCAGGCATTCGCCACCGGGCTGGCCAGCCGGGTGGGCACGGGCAACATCGCCGGTGTCGCCATCGCCATTGCCACCGGCGGCCCCGGCGCGGTGTTCTGGATGTGGATTACCGCCTTGCTGGGCATGAGTTCGGCCTTTGCCGAATCTTCGCTGGCGCAGCTTTTCAAGGTGCGCGACCACGGCAACCGCCAGTTTCGCGGCGGCCCCGCCTACTACATTACGCAAGGCATGGGGCAAAAATGGATGGGCGTGCTCTTTGCGATTAGCCTGATTTTCTGCTTTGGCTTCGCCTTCAACGCGATTCAGGCCAATACCATCATCGAAGCGGTGAAATCCAGCACCGGCTGCGTGGAGGCCGAAGATGTCTGCCAGCAAGGCTGGATGGTCTACAAGCATGTGGGCGGCGCCATCCTGATTATTCTCAGTGCGCCGATTATCTTCGGCGGCATCCGCCGCGTAGCGCGCTTTGCCGAAGCCGTCGTGCCGGTGATGGCGGCGCTGTACCTGCTCATGGCGTGCTACGTGGTGCTCGCCAACCTGGGCGCGGTGCCTGCCGTGTTCGGCATGATTTTCGACAGCGCCTTCACGCTGGACGCCGCCGGTGGCGGTCTGCTGGGCGGCATGGTCTCGTAGGCGATGATGCTGGGCATCAAGCGCGGCCTGTTCTCGAACGAGGCCGGCATGGGTTCGGCGCCCAACGCCGCTGCCGCCGCAGACGTGAAACACCCCGTCTCGCAAGGCTTGATTCAGATGCTCGGCGTGTTTGTCGATACGCTGATTGTCTGCTCGTGCACCGCCTTCATCATCCTGCTCTCTGGCGTGCATACGGGCGACGGTTCGCTGACCGGCGCGCAGCTCACCCAAGCGGCGCTGGAATCGCAGGTCGGCAGCTTCGGGCAGTATTTCCTCGTCGTCGTGCTCTTTCTGTTTGCCTTCTCGTCGATTATTGGCAACTATGCCTACGCCGAATCGAACATGCAGTTCATCCACAGCTCTCGGCGCACGATGGTGATGTTCCGCATGGTGGTGCTGGGCTTCGTCTATTTCGGCGCCATCAACAGCGTGCCAGTGGTCTGGGACCTGGGCGACTTGACGATGGGCGTGATGGCCGTCATCAACCTCGTCGCCATCCTCATCCTCAGCCCGATGGTCTTTTTGCTGCTGAAAGACTATTTGCGGCAACAACAAGCCGGCGAGACGCCGCAGTTCAAACTCACGGACTACCCCGAACTGCAAGCCAAGGTGCACTCCGACCTCTGGAACTGACCGCCCGCATCCCGCCCCGCGCGGGGCAATGAAAAACCGCCGCCGGATCGCCTACGGCGGCGGTGAGGTTAGGCATGGAGTTGTTCGTGCTGCAATGAGCAAGGAGGCCATTCATGCATTATCCGTTTGATGAGTTTGCCAGCGATGTGCGCCATCTTGCGCGCGCCATCCGCGATAGCTTTGATGCGCAGGCGCTGGTGGCGGTTTCGCGTGGCGGCATGACGCTGGGGCACGCGCTTGCGGTGGCGCTGGCAAACCGCAACCTGTTTGCCATCAATGCCGTGCATTACGAGGGCGAGCGGCGGCTGGATACGGTGAAACTGTTTAACGTGCCTGACCTTTCCGGCTTTGCGCGCGTTTTGTTGATTGACGACATCGTCGATAGCGGCGAGACCATGACGGCCATCCGCGCATTGCTGGCGAGCCGCTATCCGGCGCTGGAAGTGCGCGTGGCGTCCTTGTTTTACAAGCGCGGCGCGCGCGTGCAGCCGGATTTCACCCGCCACGAGGCACACGACTGGTTGACATTTTTCTGGGACATCACGCTCAACGATTGACGGCGCGGCGGCGCGCGCCCGCGCTCAGTGCGCTTCGCTGCGGCTGACTTCAATAATCGGGTGATGCAGGCCGGGCAGGTCGGCGAGCAGGGCGCGGCATTCGTCCGGCGTGGGCACCGCCTCGCCCGCGCAGCGCAGGGCGGCGACCAGCGTCCAGGCGTTTTGCCCGACGCGCCAGAGGTGAAAATCGGTAATCACGCAATCGGGCAGGGCGGCAAGACGCGCCTGAATCTGCGCGGCGAGCGCGCCGTGTTCCTGACGGTCAAGCAACACGGCGGCGGTCTGCCGCATCAGCGTCACCGACCAGCGCAAAATCAGCACGCAGGCGGCCAGCGCAATCACGGGGTCGAGCCAGTTCCACTGCCACAGCCAGGCGGCGGCCAGCCCCAGCAGGGCGGCCAGCGAGGTAACGAGGTCAGCCAGAATGTGCAAAAAGGCGGCGCGCAGGTTGCTGTCTGGCGCGTGGTCGTGGTGGTGTTCGTGCGCGTGCGCATGACCGGCGTGTTCATGCGCGTGCCCTTCGTGCAGCAAACCGGCGCAAATCAGGTTGATGACCAGACCCAGTGCGGTGACGATGAATGCTTCGCGGGCGTAAAGCGGCTGCGGGGCAAGCAGGCGGTGCAGCGATTCGCCCGCCAGAAAGACGGTGGACAGCGCCAGAAACAGCGTGCTGCTGTATGCGGCCAAGTCGCCAATCTTGCCGCTGCCGAAGCTCAGTCGGCGATCCAGCGCATAGCGGCGCACCAGCGCGTAGGAAAGCGCCGCCAGCCCCAGCGCCAGCGCGTGTCCGGCCATGTGGATGCCGTCGGCGAGCAGCGCCATGGAGCCGGTGAGCCAGCCGCAGGCGACTTCGCCCAGCATGGTGACGAAGGTAATGAGGGCGGCCAGACGGGTGCGGCGCTCGGCGCGGCGCGTGCCGGTCTGACCAAAATCGTGCGGATGGGCGGGATGGGAAGCGGCGAACATGCGGCAGTTTATACCGCAGGCGGCGTGCGCTGACAATCGCGCGCAAGGCGCGGGCACAGAAAAACCGGCGGCTGCGGGCGCGTGCGTTGCCCGAAGCCGCCGGGGAGGGAAAATTGCGCGTCAGACTGCCAAATCCGCGTAAAGCGGGGTGCTCAGATAGCGTTCGCCAAACGAAGGCAGGATGACGACAATCAGCTTGCCGGCGTTTTCCGGTCTGGCCGCGAGACGGGCGGCAGCGGCCAGCGCCGCGCCCGAAGAAATGCCGACCGGCAAACCTTCTTCGCGCGCTGCGCGGCGGGCAAACGTGAAGGCGTCTTCGTTGCTGACGGGGAGGATTTCGTCATAAACGCGGGTGTTGAGCACTTCGGGCACGAAGCCCGCGCCGATGCCCTGAATGCTGTGCGGGCCTTTTTCGCCGCCGGAGAGCACCGGCGAGCTTTCCGGCTCCACGGCCACGGCGCGAAACTCCGGTTTGCGCGCCTTGATGACTTCGCCAATGCCGGTGATGGTGCCGCCCGTGCCGACGCCGGCGACGAGGATGTCGACCTTGCCGTCGGTATCGCGCCAGATTTCTTCGGCGGTGGTGCGGCGGTGCACTTCGGGGTTGGCGGGGTTGTTGAACTGGCGCAGCGGCAGATAGCGCGAATCGCTGGCGATGAGTTCTTCCATCTTGCGGATGGCGCCCGGCATACCTTCCGCGCCCGGCGTGAGGATGAGTTCCGCACCAAAGGCACGCAACAGCGCGCGGCGTTCGCGGCTCATGGTCTCGGGCATGGTAAGCACCAGCCGATAACCGCGCGAAGCGGCGACCATCGCCAGCGCAATGCCGGTGTTGCCGCTGGTGGCTTCGATGAGGATGGTGTCGGGGCGGATTTCGCCGCGCGCTTGCGCCGCGTCAATCATCGCCGCGCCGATGCGGTCTTTCACGCGGTGCGCGGGGTTCAGGTATTCCAGTTTGACGGCGACGGTGGCCGCGCCGGTAATCAGGCGGTTGAGGCGTACCAGCGGCGTGTTGCCGATGGCTTCGGTGACGTTGTTGGCGATTTTCATGGTGCAATTCCTTGGGGTTGGTTTGTTGTGGGGTTGACTGTACCCGGGATGGAATATGCACATTGCGCATGTTGCGCGATATTTTTATTCTTTGTGCGAATAACAATCAGGGCGATAGGCGCACGCGCTGCCAGTCGCCCGCGTCTGTGCGGCGGTAGGCGATGCGGTCATGCAGGCGCGAGGGGCGGCCTTGCCAGAATTCCCAGTAATCCGGTTGCAGGCGGTAGCCGCCCCAATGCGGCGGGCGCGGCGGGTTCAGGCCGAATTTGAGGCCGTACTCGGCGGCGCGCTTGATAAGCGCCGTGCGGCTGGCAAGCTCCGCGCTCTGCTCGGATGCCCAGGCACCGATGCG
>JAFSWK010000155.1 GCA_017444505.1 Rhodocyclaceae bacterium
GCGCCTTGTTCCACCAAGCGCCCTTGGTGCATGACGCCAATCTGTTCGGCCACCTGTGCGACGACGCCAAAATCGTGCGTGATAAACAGCATCGCCATGCCGCGACTTTGCCGCAGGCGCACCAGCAAGGCGAGGATTTCGGCCTGCACGGTCACGTCCAGCGCAGTAGTGGGTTCGTCGGCAATCAGCAGACGCGGGCGGCAAATCAGCGCCATGGCAATCATCACGCGCTGGCGCTGGCCGCCGGAAAGACGGTGTGGATATTCCGACAGCCGCGCCTCGGCTTCCGGCAGCAGCACTTCTTCCAGCGCCGCGATGGCTGCGGCGCGGCGCGCGTTCGCGGTCATTTCCGGGCAGTGCAGGCGCAAGGCTTCGTCGAGTTGTTCGCCGATGGTCATCACCGGATTGAGCGAACTCATCGGCTCCTGAAAAATCATGCCGATGTGCCCGCCACGCACTGCGGCGAGCGTCTCGGACGCCGCGCCCAGCAATTCGTGCGTGCGCCCTGCCTCATCGGTAAAGCGGATGCTGCCGCGCGCCCGCGAGCGTCCTTCCGGCAACAGGCCGAGGATGGACAAGGCCGTGACCGATTTGCCGCTGCCCGATTCGCCCACCAGGCAATACGTCTGCCCGGCTTCGATGCGGATGTCCACGCCCTGCACCACGGCGCGCGCGGCATCGGGCGTGCCGAATTCGACGTGCAGACCGGCAATGTGCAGGCAGGCGGGCGCGTTCATGCTGCGCCCTCCCCGGCGGCGCTGCGGCGGGCGGGGTCAAGCGCGTCGCGCAAGGCTTCGCCCACGAGGTTGTAGGCAAACACGGTGAGAAAAATCGCCCCGCCGGGAAACACCGCCATCCACCAGTTGAAGGATGACGCCTGCACCGCCTGATTGAGCATCTGCCCCCAGGAAGGGTCATCGAGCACGCCCAGCCCCAGAAAACTCAGCGTCGCTTCCGCGAGAATCGCCGAGGCGACGCTGAAACTGGCCGCCACCAGCACCGGCGCCATGCCGTTAGGCAACATGTGGCGAAACAGAATGCTGGACAGCGGCAGCGCGCAAACCTGCGCGGCCTGCACAAAGGGCTGGCTACGCAGGCGGAAAAACTCGGCGCGCACATAGCGGGCAAAGCCCGACCACGAGGTCAGCCCGATGATGACCATCATCATGTAGACGGAACGTTCAAAAAACGCCACAAACGCCAGCAGCAAAAACAGCGTCGGTATCGCCTCAAAGACTTCCACCAGCCGCATTCCGAACATGTCCACCCGCCCGCCAAACCAGCCCATGACGCCGCCGACCAGCACGCCAATGGCCAGCGCGATGCCGGTAGCGATAAAACCGATGCCCAGCGCGATGCGCGAAGCGTGAATCATGCGCGAGGCCACGTCCGCGCCGTTTTCTTCCGTGCCCATCCAGTGTCTGCGTCCGTCGCGGTTTTCGGCCAGCGGCGCGCGCAAGGCGGTGTCACCAAAGTCGCGCAGATAATCCTTGGGCGAATACGGAATGGGCGCGCGCCAAAGCTGCGTGGCCGCACCGTTTCGTTCTGCCTCGCGCCAGTATTCCTGCGCCCGCAACACCGGCGGCTGCACCAGCGCCTGCGCCAGTGCCGCGCTCACCAGCATGGCCGCGCACCACGCGCCCAGCCGTCTGGACCACGAGCCGCGCCGCACGCCCAGCAAGGCCAGCGTCCACAGCAGCCCCGCCAGCCACAGCCAGTCGGCCACCGTCATCGCCGCCAGCGCCGGGCTGTGCCCCACGCCGTCCATCACCACCCACAACGGCTGCGAATTGGCCAGCCAGGGCGCGAACACCGCCGCCGCTGCCACCAGCGCAATCCACGCCAACCCGAGCCGCGCGCTGGTGCGCGTCCATACCAGACGGCGCACCGTGCGTGCCCACGAAGGCGCGCCATCCACAGCGGGCAAGGACGGCTCAGTCATAGCTCACCCTCGGGTCAGCCAGCGCGTAGGCCAAGTCTGCCAGCAGATAGCCCACCAGCGTCAGCACGCCAGAGACCAGCGTGACGGAAAGCACCAGCTCGCGGTCGCGCGTTTGCACCGCTTCCACGGCCAGCTTGCCCATGCCGTCGATGCCAAAGAGACTTTCCACCACCACGGAACCGGCCAGCAGCCCGGGCAACAGACCGGCAGAAACCGTAATCAGCGGCAACAGCGAATTGCGAAATACGTGCCGCCACAGCACATCGGTCTCGGCCACGCCCTTGGCGCGCGCGGTGCGGGCGTAGTCCGCCGCCAGGTTTTCCAGCACTGCCGAACGCGCCAATTTCGCCAGAAACGCCAGCCCGCCGTAAGAAAGCACCAGCACCGGCAGCGCCAGATGCCACAGCCGGTCGAGCAAAAACCCCGCCTGCACACCAGCCAGCGCGCCCGTTGCCCGCGCCAGCCAGATACCCGCCACCAGCCCACACAGGCCGCAGACCATCACCCACACCGCGCCTGCGCCGCGCCGCAGCGCCAGCATCACCGATGCCGCCGTGCCGCCCAGAATGCAGCCCACCGCCGCCAGCGCCGCGCCCGCCGAGGGGAAATACGGCAAAAACGGCGCCTGCAACGCCTCGCGCGACGAAAGCCCGCCGGTCGGGAACCAGTGCCAGTATTGCGCCGAAGCAAAAAAGCCAATCAGCAAAACACCAGCGAGCATCGACGGCACCGACCACAGCCCCAGCAACACCACGTTGGACGCAACATCAAAGCGCCCGCCCGCGCGTGATGCTGCGCGCACGCCGACGGCAATCGCCAGCACGTAAATCAGCGGAATGGTCAGCAAATTCAGCAGCAGCGTGACCGGCACGCGCTCGGCCAGCAGCGCCGAGACGGGGCGTCCATAGCGGAAACTTTCCCCCAGGTCGCTGCCCTTGAAAAACGAAAACGCCCCCAGAGAGCCATCCGCCTCGCGCGTAAAGCCCACCGGCGAAATCGCGTTCAGCCAGCGCAGATATTGCACCGGCGGCGGCTGGTCCAGCCCGTAGCGGCGGTTGTAATAGGCTTCCAGCGCCGCGCGCGCCTGCGGCTCCAACTGACTGCCATCGACCAGCGCCTGCGCCGCGCCGCAGCGCCAGCATCACCGATGCC
>JAFSWK010000156.1 GCA_017444505.1 Rhodocyclaceae bacterium
GACCAGTGAAATTGTCGAACTGGTCACCCAGCTTGCCGGGCAGGTCAATGACCTGGCCATCAACGCAGGCGTGCAGGCAGTCAGCGGCCAGGGCGCGGCGACGGTGGCTGCCGACATTCAGGAGCTGGCCAACCGTGCCCGTCAGGCTGGCGAGCGCATCAGCGCCATTGCCGAGGCCGCGCAACACAACGCGCGCGATGCCATCGCCGCCATGGATGCGGCCACCACGCAGGTTATTCACTCCAGCGAACTGGCGCACAGCGCGGGCGAAGCGCTCACCGAAATCGGCCAGACCTCCCGCGACACGCTGGCCATCATCGACGCGCTGAGCGATTCCATGCACGCGCGCGCCCACCACACGCAGCAAGTCGCACGCGAAATGAACGGCATGTTGCCGCTCATCACGCTCACCGCCGAGCGCGCCCGTGAGACCACCGCCGCGCTGGAAACGCTGGCGCGTCTGGCCGTTGAACTCAACACCGCCACTGCCCGCTTCCGCCTCTAAGCCCACACCGCCTGCAAGAGACTCCGACCCATGGCCGAATCCACCAGTCCTGACATCGTTCCGCTCACCTGGGTGCAAAGCGAACTGGAAAACGCGCTTGATGCCGCCGCCCGTCTGCTTGGCCAGACGACGCCGCCCGGCCCGGAAGAAGCCGCCGACATCCGCCAGCATCTCGAACAGGTCAGCGGTGCGCTGGTGCTGGTGGGCTTTGAGGCGCTGGCGCAATTTCTCGGCGCCTGCCTGCCGCTGCTCTCGGAGCTTGACCTGCGCGAAGACGAAAACGCCCACCGTCTGCTGGGCGATGCGCTCAACGCCACCCGTCACTATATTGACGAACTGCTCGCCGGCCAGCCCGACCGTCCCCTGCGCCTGTTGCCGCTGTACACCGAACTGCGCGCCGCCGCCGGTGCCACGGTGGATGCCGAAGAGCTGTTTTATCCCACGCCGCTCTCGCCTGCCGACCTGCCCGCCCGTCGCCATATTTCGCCTGCCGAACGGCAAGCCGCCAGCGCCCCCACGCAGGCGCTGCTCACCCTCTTTCAGCGCGCCCTGCTCGTGGTGCTGCGCGAAGCCGAAGCCGAGCAGCGCCACGCCAGCATTGATGCCATGCGTGATGCCGCCCGCCAGCTGGAAGAGCTGCACAAGCACACGCCCGAGAGCGCGCTGTGGCAAGCTGCCCAGGCCATGCTCGAAGGGCTGGCGCATGGCGACCTGGAACTGACCGACAGCATCAAGCGCCTGTGCGCCACGCTGGAGCGCCAGTTGCGCCGCGGTGCCAACCTTTCTGACGACATTCCCCGCCGCCTGTTGCGCGAAATGCTCTACCGCATTTTGCACCTGCCCCTGCGCAGCGAACTGCAACAGGCCGTGCACCGTCGCTGGCAGCTTGCCGACTGGCTGGAAACCCCGCCGCCCATTTCCACCGCCGCCACCGCCAGCACGGACTTGCTCAGTGCGCTCACCGAAGAACTCACGCAACTGGAGCCGCTCTGGGAAGCCCACTGTCAGGACAACAACCACCAGCGCCTGCACGACGAGTTTCCCCGCTTTGCCGAGCGTGTGCGCCGCGCAGGTCGTGCCAATCTCGACACCTATCTGGACGGTCTTGCCCTGTTCCTGGCCGCCGAACGTCAGGATGGCTATGCCATCTCGCCGGACCTGGCGCTGGAATTTGCCGCCAGCCTGTTGCTCATCCACGCCGGTCTGCAAAAGAAAACGCCGGATGCCAGCTTTGTGACGCAAGCGCAGCGCGCGCTCACCCGTCTGGGGCAAACCCGTCAAAACCAGCCCGTCGACCCGCTCAACGCGCTCGACCGCAACGCCACCGAACAATCCGGCCTCGACCGCCTGGCCGAAACCATCCTGCACACCCTGCTGCAAGCCGAAAAGGTGCTGGAACAATACTTCCGTCCGCCCTACAACCCGCAGCCCATCGCGCCCCTGCTCGAACCGCTCAGTCACGCCTACGGTGCCCTGCTCTTTGTCGGCGATGACCAGGCCGCCGCGCTGCTCCAGCACATTGGCCGCCAGATTGTCACGCTGGCCGACAGTGGCGCCGCCCCCGCCGAGGACGACACCGAAGAGCTTGCCCGTCATCTTTCCGCGCTCGTTCTCTATCTGCAAAGCATCCTGCGCGGGCACCCCATTCACCTTTCCATCCTGCTGCGTCCGGCGCGTCCGCGCGAAGCCGCTGCCGTCCGGAACAGCGCCGCGCCGGACAAAGCGCCGGTCATCCGCACGCCGCCGCCGCACTCGCTGGCTGCCGAGTTTGCCGCCGCCGCGAGAGTGGCCAACGAAGACCCCACGCCTGATGACGACGTTATCGGCAATCTGCACAGTTTGCCCGCCGACGCCGACATTCCCGAAGTACCCGTTTCCGCCTTTGGCGACAGCGACGAAGACCCCGAAGACGAACTCTTCCACACCTTCATTGAAGAAGCGCGCGCGCTGCTGGCCGAAGCGGTGCCCATGATTCGTCGCCCGGTGGAAGTTGCCCAGTCTCATGAAGCCATCACCACGCTGCGGCGCATTTTCCACACCCTCAAGGGCAGCGGGCGGCTCGTCGGGCTGGGGCGGTACAGCGACACGGCCTGGGCGATGGAAGAAGTGCTCAACCAGCATCTTGCCGGCAGCGAACAGCCGCCCTCGGCGCTCAACCACCTGCTGCGCAGTGCTCACCAGCTCTTCAGCGAATGGACGGACTGCCTGCAAAGCGGCCAGAACGCACCCGACCCCAGCGCCCTGCTGGACGAAATCAAGGCACTGCCCGGGGCGCAGAAATCGGCCACGGCAGATGCCGAAGCGGGTGCGGGCGCGGGCGC
>JAFSWK010000157.1 GCA_017444505.1 Rhodocyclaceae bacterium
CTCGCGCATCGTGCCGGTCGAAGACATGCCTTACATGGCCGACGGCACGCCGGTGGATATTTGCCTGAACCCGCTGGGCGTGCCTTCGCGGATGAACATCGGCCAGATTCTCGAAACCCACCTGGGGCGTGCCGCCCGTGCGCTGGGCGACCGCATTGGCGAGATGCTGCGCAAGCAGGCTTCTGCCCGCGAAGTGCGCGACTTCCTCGGCGAGATTTACAACGGCTGCGGCAAGAGCGAAAAATTCGACGAACTGAACGACACCGAAGTGCTGGAACTGGCCGGCAACCTGCGCCGTGGCGTGCCTTTTGCCACGCCGGTGTTTGATGGTGCCGAAGAAAGCGAAATCGAAGCCATGTTAAAGCTCGCCGGGCTGGATGTCTCCGGGCAGGTAACGCTCTATGACGGGCGCACTGGCGACCCGTTCGACCGCAAGGTCACGGTCGGCTACAAGCACATGCTCAAGCTGCACCACCTGGTCGATGACAAGATGCACGCCCGTTCCACCGGCCCGTACTCGCTGGTGACCCAGCAGCCGCTGGGCGGCAAGGCGCAGTTCGGTGGTCAGCGTTTCGGGGAAATGGAAGTCTGGGCGCTGGAAGCCTATGGTGCTTCCTACACCCTGCAAGAGATGCTCACCGTCAAGTCGGACGACACCATGGGTCGCACCAAGGTGTATGAAAACATCGTCAAGGGCGAGCACCGCATTGAAGCCGACATGCCTGAATCGTTCAACGTGCTTGTCAAAGAGATTCGTTCGCTTGCCATCGACATCGACCTTGAACGCAACTAACCGTCATTTTTCTGTCTGAACCCACAACGCGCGCGGCAGCCGATGCCGCGCGCATCCCGTTTTCCGCGCCTGGAGTGACCTCATGAAAGATTTTTCGCTCGCCAGCATGTTGAAGCAGAATGTTCCCATCCGGAGCGAATTTAATGCCATCACCGTCGGTCTGGCCTCGCCCGACAAGATTCGCAGTTGGTCGTATGGCGAAGTCAAAAAGCCTGAGACCATCAACTATCGCACCTTCAAGCCGGAGCGTGATGGCCTCTTCTGCGCCAAAATTTTCGGCCCGGTGAAAGACTATGAATGCGTCTGCGGCAAATACAAGCGCCTCAAGCATCGCGGCGTGATTTGCGAAAAATGCGGTGTGGAAGTTACGCAGGCCAAAGTGCGCCGCGAGCGCATGGGGCACATTGAACTGGCCAGCCCGGTGGCGCACATCTGGTTCCTCAAATCCCTGCCCAGCCGTCTGGGCATGGTGCTGGACATGACGCTGCGCGACATCGAGCGCGTGCTCTACTTTGAAGCCTTCGTGGTCGTCGAACCGGGCATGACGCCCTTGAACCGCGGCCAGTTGCTCACCGAAGACGACTACAACGCCAAGATTGAAGAATATGGCGACGACTTCGACGCCCTGATGGGCGCCGAAGGCATCCGCGCGCTGCTCTCCAGCATTGACCTGGAAGCCGAAATTGAAAAACTGCGCGGCGAACTCGGCTCCACGGGTTCAGAGGCCAAGGTCAAGAAATTCTCCAAGCGCCTGAAAGTGCTGGAAGCCTTCCGCGCCTCGGGCATCAAGCCCGAATGGATGATTCTGGAAGTGCTGCCCGTGCTGCCGCCGGATTTGCGTCCGCTGGTGCCGCTTGATGGTGGTCGTTTCGCCACCTCGGATTTGAACGACCTCTATCGCCGCGTCATCAACCGCAACAACCGCCTCAAGCGTCTCTTCGAGCTGAAAGCGCCTGAAATCATCCTGCGCAACGAAAAACGCATGTTGCAGGAAGCCGTCGATTCCCTGCTGGACAATGGCCGACGCGGCAAGGCCATGACGGGTGCCAACAAGCGCCCGCGC
>JAFSWK010000158.1 GCA_017444505.1 Rhodocyclaceae bacterium
CCAGCAGCCACAGCAACAGAAAGAACGCCATCATCGCCGTCACAAAGTCGGCATACGCGATTTTCCACGCACCACCGTGGTGACCACCGCCACCTTTCTTGATGCGCTTGATGACTATCGGCTGTTGGGTTTTGTCGCTCATCGCCTGGGTTCCACCGCTTCAGCCTGTGGCTTTACTTGTGGTTTTTCAGCTCGGCTTCCAGTTCCTGGAAGGTGGGACGGTCGTCACCTTCCAGCACCTTGCGGCCAAACTCCACCGCTACCTGCGGCGCGTAACCATTCATGCTGGCCAGCAGCACCGCCTTGATGCAGGTGAAAATCCGCCCTTCGTGCTCGGCAATCTGGCCAAGCTGGCTGGCAATCGGTGCCACAAAACCATACGAGACCAAAATCCCGAGGAAGGTACCGACCAGCGCGCCAGCAATCATTTTCCCCAGCACGGCAGGCGGCTCACCCACCGAACCCATGGTATTGACCACCCCCATCACGCACACCACGATACCGAAGGCCGGCAGGCCATCCGCAGTGGTTTGCATGATGTGCGAGGGCGCGTGCAGTTCGTGATGATGCACTTCCAGTTCCTGATCCATCAGCCCCTCGATTTCCATGGCGTTGAGGTTGCCCCCCACCATCATGCGCAGGTAGTCCGTGATGAATTCCACCAGATGGTGGTCGTTGACAATGTTCGGATACTTCGAGAAAAACGGGCTGCTGCCGGGGTTTTCCACATCTTGCTCAATCGACATCAGACCTTCTTTGCGCACTTTGGAAAGCAGCTCGTACATCAGGCACAGGGCGTCCATGTAATACGCCTTGTTGTGCTTGGAACCTTTCAGGATGCCGGGCAGCGCCTTCAGCGTGTGCTTGATCGCCCGGGAGCCGTTGCCTGCCACCAGACCGCCAATGCCCAGGCCGATGATGGCCGCATACTCCGTAGGCACCCACAGCGCGGCTACGTTGCCGTGGATGGCATAGGTGCCCACTGATGACAGCAGGATGATTACGTATCCAATCAGCAGAAACACTCTGAACTCCTCCCGCCCGAAGAACGGACGCAGCGTTTTGCAACAGCCCGATTATCGGTCAAAAAACCCGCCACCGGCCAAGAAAATTTCACCCTCGCGTGCAGCAGCGCACACCCGCGCGCCAATACTTCATAAAAAACAGGGGTGCTCTCTTGCGAAAGCACCCCAAGGGAGGATAAACCAGTACGAACGAGGGATGAACTGGATCCTTATTCGGACAGCGCCACCATTTTGCGCGTCGAAGTGCGCGTGCGCGCCACCGATTTTTTGCCCTTGCCCGCGCGCGACGGCATGTTGCACAGGCCGCAGACGTAGTTGGCTTTCGGGTCGTAGGCGTGCGAGACGTATTCGCCACCGCATTGCGTGCAGCGCGTCAGTTGCAGCAGGTCGGCGTCGAAAAAGCGCACCAGCGTCCAGGCGCGGGTCAGACTCAGCGCCGGTTCAATGCGCAGCGCCTCGATTTTGTCCAGGTACAGGTGGTAGGAACGCAAAATCGCGTCCAGCCCGGTCAGTTGCGCATAGCGTTCAAAAAACCGGAAAAAGCCCATGAACAGCGAGGCGTGCACGTTCGGCTGCCAGGCCATGAACCAGTCGGTGGAAAAAGGCAACATCCCTTTCGGGGGCGAAGCGCCGCGCACTTCCTTGTAGATTTTCAGCAGCCGCTCGCGCGACAGCGAAGTCTCAGACTCCAGCATCTGCATGCGGGCGCCCAGACTCACCATCTCCACGGCGCGGCGGACTTCTTCGGCATCCTGTATTACGCTTTTACTTTTCATCGCCGTCTTCTCCTCGTGGCAGTTTTTCCGGGGCCTGCGCGGCTGCCACTATGGCCGCATGCAGACTGGTGCTGGTCAGATCCCGACCCTCGCCCGCCAGCATTTTCATCAATGCGGCGTTGTCGAAACGGAAAGCAGGCAAAACCATCTGGCAATTTGCCATGCGCACCAGTTTCGGTCCCGAGAGTCCAACAATCAGATCGGCAATCTCGCCATCAATGCCCAGGCGAAACATGGCCGACTCGCGGTCTTCGCGCAGCATTTGCTGGGCAAGCATCAGGAACGCGGTGTTCAGTTCCTGAATGTCCTCCTGGAAGTCGCGGCGTTTCATCTGACTGAAATATCCAAACCGTTACTGCGGGTACGAGCCAAAACTTAAAGTAGTTTATGAAGAATTGCAAAACCCGCGCCCACCCCGTCTGTGTTTTCCTTGCAAATCTGTGTCTTTTAGGGCACAAAAACGGCGCGAATTGCTTCGCGCCGTGACACACTGCCTTGCACAAGTGCGCCTTACCCTGCTAACGCACCGCCTGTTTCAATTGTCCATCGCGGTAGCGGGCGGCCATTTTGTCCAGCGACACGGCGCGGATGCGGTCGGCCTGCCCTGCCGAGCCGAACGCTTCAAAACGCTGGCGGCACAGTTGTTTGGCCGCTTCGCGGGCGGGTTTGTTGAATTCGCGCGGGTCGAATTTTTCGGGATTTTCGGCAAGAAACTTGCGAATCGCGCCGGTCATCGCCAAGCGGATGTCGGTGTCGATGTTGATTTTGCGCACGCCGTAGCGAATCGCCGTTTGCAGCTCTTCGACCGGCACGCCGTAGGTTTCTTTCATGTTGCCGCCATAGTTGCGGATGATGGCCAGCAGCTCTTGCGGCACGCTGGAAGAGCCGTGCATGACCAGGTGCGTGTTCGGCAGGCGGGCGTGGATTTCCTTGACGCGCTCGATGGCCAGAATGTCGCCAGTCGGCTTGCGGGTGAATTTGTAGGCACCGTGGCTGGTGCCGATGGCGATGGCGAGCGCGTCGCAATCGGTGGCGCGGACAAATTCGGCGGCTTCATCCGGGTCGGTAAGCAGCGTCGAGTGATCCAGCGTGCCCGCCGCGCCAATGCCGTCTTCTTCGCCCGCCTTGCCGGTTTCCAGCGAACCGAGGCAGCCCAGTTCGGCCTCCACGGTCACCCCAATGGCGTGCGAAAACTTCACCACTTCGCGCGTGACTTCCACGTTGTATTCGTAGCTGGACGGCGTTTTGCCGTCTTCGCGCAGCGAACCATCCATCATCACGCTGGAAAAGCCCGAGCGAATCGCCGCCATGCACACCGCCGGCGTCTGGCCGTGGTCCTGGTGCATCACCACTGGCAGGTGCGGGTAACTTTCCACTGCGGCATCAATCAGGTGACGCAAAAACGCCTCACCGGCATATTTGCGCGCCCCTGCCGACGCCTGCATGATGACCGGACTGGCGCATTCCTCGGCGGCTTCCATAATCGCCTGCACTTGTTCCAGGTTATTGACGTTGAACGCGGGCAAGCCGTAGCCGTTTTCGGCGGCGTGATCCAGCAATTGACGCATCGACACAAGTGACATCAGAAAATCTCCTCAACGGTTCGGAAACAGCTTTTTTATTCTACTGCCTGCTTCGGAGCGATGACAGCCGCAGCCGCCTTGCATATCATTACGGGTTGTTAAACACTGACACAAAATCGGCAGCACAAGCGTATATGGACATTGCCATCATCGGAGCCGGCATTGCAGGGCTTACCACCGCCTGGCGGTTACACGCTGCGGGGCATCGCGTCACAATTTTCGAGACCTGTGACGAGCCTGCCCGTCTGGCCAGTCGCCACGGCGGGGGGCAGTTGCGCTTTTTCACCCTCGCGCCGGTGGCCGACCGCCGTTTTTCCCTGTTTTCCCTGCCCGACTGGATTAACGCCTACGATTCGCCCATTTACTGGCGGCCACAGCGCGGGGACGGCCAATGGCGCTGGCTGCGCGCGTTTTTGCGCGCCAGCCGCAAGCGCGAACGGCAAAACACCCTGGAAGCCTTGCAGGAACTGGCTGCCCTCAGCCATGAGCTGACCGAAAAGCTGCACGAACTGCCCGGCGTGCAATCGCATCTGAAACACTGCGGACGCATCGTGCTCTACCGCAATCCCCGGCGTTTTGAGGCGGCGCGCCGTGCTGCCGAGCACACTTACCAGTTGCGCGAACACATGCAAACGCTCTCTGCCGCCGAATGTGTGGAAGAGGTGCCGTTGCTCGCCGACATGATCAAGCACTTCGTCGGCGGCATTTACAGTCCGGATGACGGCGTGGTCGACGCTTCCCTGCTGTGTCAGACGCTCTCTGCCCATCTGCTCACGAAAGCGCCCGAGGTGCGCATCATGTACGGCCTGAAGGCGCTTTCGCTCGATGCGCGCAACGGGCGCATTGTGGCCGTCGATACCGAGGAAGCGCGTTTTGCCACCGATGCCGTGGTGCTGGCCTGCGGCGTGGAAAGCGGCTTGCTGCTGGGGCGTCTGGGCATTTCGCTGCCGCTTTACCCGATTACCGGCTATCAGCTCAGCATCGCGCAGGTCGCGGATGCACCGCCGCTGGATGTTGCCCTCTCGGATGCAGAAGCGCATTTCCATCTCAGTGCGATGAATGGGCAACTGCACGCCTCGGGGCTGTTTGACATCGCCGCGCCGCGCGAATTCCCCAGCGCGGCGCGGGTCGAACATTTGCGCCGCCGCGCCGCCGCCTTCACCGGCAAGCACTGGCCGCTGGATGCGCCCGAAGTGTCCATGAATGTATGCGCCGCCACGCCCAACGGCTGCCCGCTCATTGGTCGCCAGCCTGAATTTACCAATCTCTGGCTCAATCTCGGCCACGGCCAGCTTGGCCTGACGCTGGCCGCAGGCGCTGCCGAACTGCTCGCCTGCCAGATGAGCGACAAACCCATCCTCTGCAACGAAACGCCCTTCGCGCCGCCGATGAGCGAGGCATAACCATCCAGAACGCGCGGCGCGCGCCCCCTATTCCACCGTCACACTCTTGGCCAGATTGCGCGGGCGGTCTACGTCCGTGCCGCGCGCCAGCGCGGTGTGATAGGCCAGCATCTGCACCGGCACGGCATGGACGATGGGCGAGAGCAGTCCGGCATGGCGCGGCGTGCGGATGACGTGCACGCCGGGCGAGTCGGAAAATTCGCTGTCCTGGTCGGCAAAGACAAACAATTCCCCGCCGCGCGCGCCCACTTCCTGCATGTTCGCCTTGAGTTTGTCGA
>JAFSWK010000159.1 GCA_017444505.1 Rhodocyclaceae bacterium
GCCCGGCAAGGGCAGCGGAATGGCGGCCTCGGCCAGCGAGAGCGCAATGGCCGCCGCGCTCAGGCGGGCGATGCGCACATCATCGGGACAGGCGCTAATACGCAAGAGAGTCATGGTCGGAACCTGTGCCGGTCAAGCGGATGCTGACTTCGTTGGGGGCGCAGATGGCGACGGCACCGGCTTGCCGCAGCCAGCCTTGCCGCACGCAATACTGGCGCGGCCCCGGGTCGGCGGCGATGCGCGCCTGACCGGGGGCGATTTCCACCACGGTCTTGCCCAGTTTGCCGTCGACTTCCAGCCTGCGCGGAGCATCCAGCGCCAGCCGCGCCACCACTTGCCCGCGCGCGCGAATTTCCACCCCGTCGGGCGCTCCATCGCGCCAGAGGGCGAAGACGGAAAACACACACAGCGCCAGCGCGCCGACCAGCGTCACAACATCGCCGGGGCGCATCAGCGCGCGCCAGGAAAACGTGGCGGCGGCGGCGTTCATCCGCCCGTGCTGTGCCGCGCCAGCGCGCGATGGCGCACCAGCACGCGCGAATTGTCGGTAAAGCGCGCGGCAAGCTGTTCGGCAACGTACACCGAACGGTGCTGCCCGCCGGTGCAGCCGATGGCCACGGTCACATAGCTGCGCCCGTCGTGCATGTAATGCGGCAGCCAGGTGCGCACGAAGCGGCTGATGTCTTCGACCATCGTGCCCGCCGCAGGTTGCGCGGCGAGAAAGGCTTGCACCAGCGCATCCTGTCCGGTCAGGCTGCGCAGCGCCGGGTCGTAATGCGGATTGGGCAGACAGCGCACGTCAAAGACCAGGTCGGCATCCAGCGGCAGCCCGTATTTGAAGCCGAACGATTGAAACACCAGCGTCAGGTTCTGGAACGGGTCAATGGTCAGCAGCGTTTGCACCCAGGTTTTCAGCGCCGCCGGTTTCAGGTCGCTGGTGTCGATGTGCTGCCCCATCTGCGCGATTTGTTCCAGCGCATCGCGTTCCTGCGCGATGGCTTCGGGCAAGGAGACGTTGTCGCTGCCCATTGGATGACGGCGGCGCGTCTCGGAAAAGCGTGCAATCAGGGTTTCATCGCGGGCGGTCAAAAAGAGCAAAATCAAATCCAGCCCTTCTTGCACTTGCAGCGCCCGGAGTTGCTGCGGCAATGCCGCCAGCCCGATACCGGCGCGGATGTCGATGGCCACGGCAACGCGCTCGTGCCCGTCCTCGCGCATCTGCCGCACAAATTCGGGCAACAGGGGCGAGGGCAGGTTATCGACGACAAAATAGTTCGCGTCTTCCAGCACATGCAGGGCAATACTTTTGCCCGAGCCGGAAAGACCGCTGATGACGACCAGTTGCATGGCGCGTATCTCCGGAAAGCGGGGGCGAAGCACGGAAGATACGCGAAAACGCGCGCAAATTGGAAATTCCGCTGCGGCATAATGGCGGCCTGCCATCTATGCCCGCGAGGAACCGCCATGTGCGCGCAGCACAGTGACCTTGAATATGAAGACGAATTTGCCGAAGCGCCGCCCGCCGGTCCCAGCAAAACCCGTCGCAAGCGCGAAATGCACGAATTGCAGGCGCTGGGCGAAGCACTCGTGGCGCTGCCTGCCGAACGCCTTGCCCGCGTGCCGCTGCCCGAGGCGTTGCGCGAAGCGGTGCAGGACGCCCGCCGCTTTTCCAGCCACGGCGCGCACCGTCGGCAACTGCAATACATTGGCCGCCTGATGCGCACGGTGGACGCCGAACCCATCCGCGCCGCGCTGGAAGCCGTCCGCCACCAAAGCGCACAAGATGCCGCCGCCCATCAACGTCTGGAACGTCTGCGCGCCCGCCTGCTGGAAAGCGACGAAGCCTTGCACGACATCAAAACGCAATGGCCGCACGCCGACTTGCAACACCTGCGCACGCTGGCGCGCAACGCCCGCAAGGAAGCCGCCGCCGCCAAACCGCCGCGCGCCGCGCGCGAACTTTTCCGCCAGTTGCGCACGCTGGCCGATGGCGCCGCCGCGCCCGCGCCCGAAGAGGACGCCAACGATGAATGACACGCCCGTGCCCGCCCGCATCGGGCTGGTTTCCGTCAGCGACCGCGCCAGCGCGGGCGTCTATGCGGACGCGGGCATTCCGGCGCTGCGCGAATGGCTCACTGGCGCGCTCGTCACGCCCTGGCAGGCGGAAGAACGCCTGATTGCTGATGAGCAAGCGACAATTGAAGCCACCTTGAAAGAGCTGGCCGACGAATGCGGCTGCTGCCTGATTTTCACCACCGGCGGCACGGGGCCGGCGCCGCGCGATGTCACGCCAGAGGCGACGCGGGCGGTAGGCGAGCGCGAATTGCCCGGCTTTGGCGAAGAAATGCGCCGCATCAGCCGCCACTTTGTGCCCACGGCGATTTTGTCGCGGCAAACGGCGGTGACGCGCGGGCGCTGCCTCATCGTCAACCTGCCCGGCCAGCCGAAATCCATTCGTGAGACCCTCGAAGGCGTGCGCCAGCCCGACGGCACGCTGCACCCCGAAGGACTCTTCGCCGCCATCCCCTACTGCGTGGAACTGCTCGGCGGCGCGCGGCTGGAAACCCACGAAGCCGTAATCCGCGCCTTCCGCCCGAAGAAGAAATGAGCGCGCGATTCCAGAAGATCGCCCCAATTGTGTTTTTCCGTGGAACGGGCAGGGGCAAATAATCATTTGCCCTTGGTCGGTTACAGAACAAACCGCCGCCTGTTCCCTGTCACCGCACACCCGCCGCACCCTGTTATATGCGCCGGTTCATCCACAACCGTCACGGGGCAAAAATACATTCGGTCATGTCGCAACCGGCGCGCATCCGTGCGGGTTGGGTGGGAGCACGGACGTCCCGTCCGCACAAGAACCGCCGCCGGCAGGCCGGGCAAGATGCCTGCGCTCTTGTCCGCGGCGGGGCGTGTTGTCAGCGCGCGTCCACGGGGGCGAGCGTCTTGACGAAGACTTTGGAGCGGCGTTGGTAGTTGTAGAGTTCGCGTTTTTGCTGCGGCAGGCGCTCAGGGCTGGATGGGGTGAAGCCGCGTTCCAGAAACCAGTGGGCGGTGCGGGTGGTGAGTACGAAAAGATGTTGAAAGCCGCGTTCGCGCGCCTGCGCTTCGAGGCGCGCGAGCAGTTGTTCGCCCAGTCCGGCGCGGCGGTGTTCAGGGGTGACGGCGAGACAGGCGAGTTCGGCGGCGTTGTCGTCACTGAACGGGTAGAGCGCGGCGCAGCCGATGAGCACGCCGTCGTGTTCGATGAGCGTGAAACGGTCGATTTCCTGTTCCAGCAAATCGCGGTTGCGGCGCACCAGCGTGCCGTCGGCTGCCATCGGGGCAATCAGCGCACTCAGCGCGCCGATGTCTTCGGCGCTGGCTTGGCGCAGGCAGAATAACGGCTCGCGCGAGAGCATGGTGCCGACACCGGCGCGGGTGAAAAATTCCAGCAGCAACGCGCCGTCGGCATTCTGGTCAATCAGGTGCGCGCGGGGCACGCCTTTGCGCACGGCGTCAATGGCGTGCGGCAGGCAGCGGGCGATGCTGTCAGCAGGCGGCGGGGTTTCGCGCAGGCGGGTTTCGGCTTCCGAGGCGGTGAGCGAGTGGATGAGCGTGCCTTGCGCGTCGGCCAGGCCGGGGGCGTCGCAGAGGAAAATCAGTTTTTCGGCGCGCACGGCAACGGCCACCGCACCTGCAACTTCTTCCAGCGACAGGTTGAACAGATCGCCCGCGGGCGAGGCGGCCAGCGTGCTGATGAGCACGACGTTTTCCTGTTCCAGGTCGGCGCGGATTTCTTCGGCAATGATTTTGCGCACCGTGCCGGTGTATTGATGGTCGACGCCGTCGATGACGCCCAGCGGACGGGCGGTGATGAAGTTGCCGCCGGTCACGCGCATGTGCGCGCCGGCCATCGGTGTGTTCGGCAGCCCTTGCGAGAGCAGGGCTTCGAGTTCGATGCGCACCGTGCCGGTGGCGGCTTTGACGCATTCGAGCGCGGCGGCATCGGTGATGCGCACGTTGTTGTGAAAATGCGAGGCGAGACCGCGCCGCGCCATCTCGGCGTCAATCTGCGCCCGCGCGCCATGCACCAGCACCAGCCGGATGCCGAGCGCGGCCAGCAGGTTGCAGTCGTAGGCGAGACTTTGCGCCTGCTGGCTGTTGGCGAGCAGTTCGCCGCCGAAGGCGATGACGAAGGTGCGTCCGCTGAAGGCGTGGATGTAGGGCGCGGCGGCGCGCACCCAGGCGACGAATTTGTCGGCTTCGTCTTGCGGCAGTTTGATGGACGTTTGCATATCAAGCGGGGACATTAGCTGTCTCCCCAAAGCGCCGCCGCTGCGGCAAGCGCGGCGATGGCGGCAGTTTCCGTGCGCAGGATGCGCGCGCCCAGCCCGATGGGCTGGCAGTGCATGTGCCTGCATTGCGTGTATTCGTCTGGCGACCAGCCGCCTTCGGGGCCGACGAGCAGGTAGATGGTTTCTCCGGGCGCGGGGGCAGCTTGACGGGAGAGGCGCTCGCTGTTTTCTTCCGGCGCGCAAATCCATTTGCGTGCTTCGGCGTGGGCGGCGAGAAATTCGTCCAGCGTGGTGAGCGGCGCAATTTCGGGCACGCGGTTGCGCCCGCATTGTTCGCAGGCGGCGATGGCAATCTGCCGCCAGTGCGCAAGGCGCTTTTCCCGCCGCACGCCTTCCAGCCGCAGCACGCTGCGCTGCGCCCGCACCGGCACGATGGCGGCGGCGCCCAGTTCGGTGCATTTGCGCACAATCCAGTCCATTTTGTCGGCGCTGGCCAGCGCTTGCACGACGACAATCTGAAACGGCAATTCGCGTTCCACCGGCGTGCGCGCTTGCAGCTTCGCTTGCCACAGGTTGGCACCCGTGTGCGCCAGCGTGCCGGAAAAGTCGCCGCCTGCGCCGTCAAAGAGCACGATGGGCTGGCCGTCTTTCATGCGCAGCGTGTGCACGGCGTGATGCGCCAGCGCCTCGGGCAAAAGGTGGATGCCGCCTGCGTCGGGTAGCGGTTGGGGGAAGTGAAAACGGGCGCTCATGCGGCAAAAGGATGCGAAAGGCAACGAGGAGACGACGAAAGGGGATATTATAAAAGAGCACGCCGCGCCCGAGCTGCGGCGCGCAAGCGTGTCCGTGAAGAGGAGAACACATGGCGCTGATGACCACCCCCGTCTGCGATTTTGGCTGGCAGGCGCTGGATTTTGACCTGCCCGGCACGGACGGAAAACGCTATACGCTGGCCGATTGTCGCGGCGAGCGCGGGCTGCTGGTGATGTTTCTGTGCAATCACTGCCCGTATGTGCAGGCGGTGCTGGAGCGCATTGTGCGCGACTGCCGCGAGCTGCAAACGCTGGGCGTGGGCAGCGTGGCCATCTGCGCCAACGATGCGCAGGAGTACCCCGAAGACAGTTTTGAGAACATGGCGCGGCTGGCGCGCGAGCGCGATTTTCCGTTCCCCTATCTGCACGATGAAAGTCAGCAGGTGGCGCGCGCCTGGGGCGCGCGGCAGCGAGAACGCCGCC
>JAFSWK010000160.1 GCA_017444505.1 Rhodocyclaceae bacterium
CATCGAGCGCGCGTCCAGCATCGAAGCGCAGCAGTTCGCCCGCGAAGGCAAAGCGCAGGTAGCAGCGGTTTTTCCACGTCCATTGATAGACGCCGACCAGATGCGCGGGCGCAAAATGCCAGGCGGCCTCTTCCAGCACTTCGCGCGCGGCAGCGTCCACCAGTGATTCGCCTTCTTCCAGATGTCCGGCGGGCTGGTTGAGTTGCAGCCCTTCTTCGGTGTGTTCTTCAACCATCAGAAAGCGCCCGTCGCGCTCGATGACGGCGGCCACGGTCACATGCGGTTTCCATCGCGTTTGCGCACTCACCGGCGAACTCCTTTGCTGCTCTTGACCAAACGCAAAATTATACCGCCGCCGCGTGCGGCAACCGCTGCGGGCAGCGTGCGTGCGTCAGCGATTTTCAAAGACGCCGACGGCATAGACGGGCAGATAGAGGGCGGCGCCGTGCTGCGCGACGTTGCATTCCGCAAGCACATACGCTTCGTCAATCTGATAGTTTTTTACCGCCAGCGCGTTGTCGATGGCGGCGTGGGTTTTGTAGCCGCTGCCGGATTTCACCTCAAAGACCAGTACCGCGCCATCGGCGCGTTCGGTGACGATATCGAGTTCTCCGATGCCTTTTTTGGTGAAGTAGTGCAAGGGGAAACCGTGCGCGGCGAGTTCCTGCGCGACAAAGTTTTCATAGACACCGCCCAGCGATGCTTTCACCTTGCCGTCGAGAATCTCGGCAACATCGCGTTTGAGGAAAGCGCCGGTGAGCAGCCCCACGTCGCTGGAAAACAGTTTCAGCAATTTGCGCTGTTCGTTGCACACCAGCGGATAGGCGGGCTGGGCGATGTTGTAGGCGGGCAGCGCCACGCCCGCCGCCGCCAGCCAGAGGAAGTCGTCCGAGACTTGCTCGTAGCGTTTGATGTTTTCAATGTCCGAGAGATTGAAACGGCGGTTTTGTTTGGACAGCTCGGCGGGAATCAGTTCAAAGATGTTGCGGATGAGCAGCCGGCGCGCGACGGGGGCGTATTTCGTAATGTCGATGCCGTATTGCCTGCGGATGTTTGCCTGCGCGGTGCGCGAGGCGTCGATGCCGTTCGTTTCCCGATAGGCATTGACAGCATCAGGCATTCCGCCAATCAGCAAATAGCGGTGAAAC
Source organism: Rhodocyclaceae bacterium (assembly GCA_017444505.1). Lineage (GTDB taxonomy): Bacteria > Pseudomonadota > Gammaproteobacteria > Burkholderiales > Rhodocyclaceae > JAFZMK01. Next base: position 1,149 of record JAFSWK010000160.1, read on the forward strand.
AGTTGCAGCATCCGCGCATGGAGATGGTCGGGCACGCTCTGGCGGGCGGCAACCGCGCGGCGGATTTCGTCCCAGGCCGTCTGCGCCAGACCGCACGCCCAGGTAAATTCCTCAAAGTCGAGGGGGAACATCTGCACTTCCGTGACATAGCCGACCGGAAACGAGCGGATGTTTTCCAGTTGCACGCCGAGCAGCGAGCCGGAAAAGGCGTAATCGTATTTGCCATCGCGCACCAGATACTTGGCGTAGGTGACGATTTCGGGGCAGGCCTGCACTTCGTCAAGGATAACCAGCGTTTTGCCGGGAACCAGCGGGCGGCTGGCCATCACTTCGATGCGAAAGGCCAGGTCTTCGGCGCTGGTAGCCTGCGCGAACGAGGTGCAGGCTGCCGTGTTTTCGATGAGGTCGAAGCGGACGACGCTGGGGTACGCGCGCCGCCCAAATTCTTCCAGCAAGGTCGATTTGCCGACCTGCCGCGCGCCGGTAATCAGCAGGGCGTGATTTTCCGCCCGCTGCTTCCAGGCTTCGAGTTGCCCGAGCGCCTTGCGATTGAGCAGGGTCATGATGGTTCCTTGCGCATTCGTCTGAATTTCATGACGGCATTTTAGAACACTCGTCAGAATTTATGAATGACGTTTTTGCGCATTCGTCGCAATTTCAAAACGGCGTTTTTGCGCACTCGTCGCAATTTCATGGGGCACGCGGCGGGCGGCACGGGCGCAAGTCCTCTTGTCTGACGGCTGCGCTCAGGCGTGTAGCAGGAAGATGGTGGGGGTGCGGGGGAGTTCGGTGGGGTGTTTGCGCCATTGGGAAATGGGCTGGGTGCGGATGTGTTCATTGGCGCCGGTGAGGTCGGTGGCAATGCACAGGCGGGTGGCGGGGGCGCAGGTAGTGAGCAGGGTGGCGAGCAGGGCGTTGTTGCGGTAGGGGGTTTCAATAAAAATTTGCGTGCAGTGCTGTTTGCGCGACTCTGCTTCCAGCGCCTTGATGCTGCGCTGGCGCTCGGCGGCGGCGATGGGCAAATAGCCGTGAAAGTGAAACCGTTGTCCGCCCAGGCCGCTGGCCATGAGGGCGAGCAGGATGGAAGAGGGGCCGATGAGCGGGCGCACGGGGATGCCGAGTTGATGGGCGCGGGCGACGAGTTCGGCGCCGGGGTCGGCAACGGCGGGGCAGCCGGCATCCGAGAGCAAACCGAGGGCGTGACCTTGCAGGGCGGGGGCGAGCAGGGCGTCCAGCGCGGCGGGCGTGGGGGTTTGCGGAATGGGGGTGATGACGAGTTCGGCAATCGGCGTGGGGTGGCCGAGGTGTTTGAGGTGGGCGCGGGCGGCTTTCGGGGTCTCCACGATGAAGTGGCGGATGGCGGCGAGCGTCTCTATATTGAACGCGGGCAGAAAACGAGAGACGGGCGCTTCGGCCAGCGCCACGGGCAGGAGCACCAGCGTGGCGGGGGCGGCGTTCATGGCAGGGCGACGCCCAGCGTGCGCAACATGTGCGTGAGGCGAATCAGCGGCAGGCCGATGATGGCGGTGGGGTCGTCGCTGCGGAGGGCGTCCAGCAGGCTGATGCCCAGTGCCTCGGCTTTGGCGCTGCCGGCGCAGTCCAGCGGTTGTTCTGTTGCTACGTAGCGGGTGATTTCGGCGTCGGTCAGCGTGCGAAAGCGCGCTTCGGTGGGGACGCTCTCTTGCAGGACGATGCCGTCTTGCTGACGGATGACGGCCAGCGCGGTTTGAAACAGCACGGTTTGCCCGCTCATTTGCCGCAGTTGGGCGATGGCGCGCTCGATTGTGCCGGGTTTGCCGAAGATTTCGTCGCCTGCGTGGGCGACCTGGTCGGCGCCGATGACGATGGCTGCGGGGTTTTGCGCGGCGATGGCTTGCGCCTTGGCGAGCGCCAGGCGGCTGGCGAGCGCGGCGGGCGCTTCACCGGGCAGGCGGGTTTCATCGACTTCGGGGCGGGCGGTGCGAAACGGCAGGCGCAGGCGCGCGAGCAATTCGCGGCGGTACGGCGAGGTAGAGGCAAGAATGATTTCGGGCATGGCAAAAAAGGTATGTTTGCGGGCGCAAATGGTGCGCAAACGGCGGGAAATCTTTGACAGGATGGGGCGGTAATCATATCATCCCGCTCTTATGTCGCAGCTTGGCGCTCCCCCATCATGCTGATTTCCGACGTGTTTCAGTTTGCGCGGGAAGGCCGCGTCTGGAAAGGCGTTTTTCCGTTGTCGCAGATGGAACGTCTGGCCGATGCGCTTGCCCGGCACACGGGCGAAGTGCTGGTGACGCTGGTCGGCGGTGTTGATGACCGTGGGCAGGCGCAACTGGTGCTTTCGCTGTCTGCCGATTTGCGCTTGCCGTGTCCGCGCTGTTTGCAGGAGCTAGCCTGGCCGCTGGCGGTGCAAACCTGTCTTCGTCCGGTGCCTGCGGGTCATCCGGTGGAGCAGGAAGAATTGCTCGATGACGATCACGATGTGATTGAAATAGACGGCGCGCTGGACGTACAGGCGCTGGCAGAAGACGAAATTTTGCTGGCCTTGCCGCTGATGGCGTGTCACGAACATTGCGCGCCGCCGCAGATGCGCGAGACAGCCGAGCCGGCTTCGCCGTTTGCGGTGCTGGCCGGGCTGCGAAAAAAATCCTGATTCCGGTTTTTTCTGGAGAATTTGAAATGGCTGTTCAACAAAACAAAAAATCCCCTTCCAAGCGCGGTATGCACCGTGCGCACGATTTTCTGACGGCGGCGCCGCTGGCGGTCGAGCCGGTCTCTGGTGAAGTGCATCTGCGTCACCACGTCAGCCCGAACGGTTTTTACCGTGGCAAGAAAGTGGTGAAAGGGCGCGGCGAATAAGCCGTTTGAGCCCGCCTGCGCGCACTGCGCCGGGCGGGATGCCTTGCAGTTTGCACGGGTGTTGCATCCATGAATGTCTGCGTAGCGATTGATTGCATGGGCGGGGACCACGGCCCGCAGGTCACGGTACCGGCTACCGCAGCATTTTTGCGCACGCATCCGCACGCGCGCGCCATTCTGGTAGGCAAGCCGGACGTGCTGGAAGGCATCGCGCGTCCGGTGCTGGCCGAGTTTGGCGAGCGCGTGCGCATCCATGCCGCTTCGCAAGTGGTGGAAATGGATGAATCGCCGCAGCAGGCGCTGCGCAGCAAAAAGGATTCTTCGCTGCGGCAGGCGATGGAGCTGGTCAAAAGCGGCGAAGCCAATGCTGCGGTTTCTGCGGGCAACACGGGCGCACTGCTGGCGATTTCGCGTTTTGTGCTGAAAACGTTGCCGGGCATTGACCGTCCGGCGATTGCTACTGTCATGCCGACGGTGAAAGGGCGCGTCTGGGTGCTCGACCTGGGCGCGAATGTCGATTGCACGCCGCAGCATTTGCTGCAATTCGCGGTGATGGGCGCGATGCTCTCCGCGACGGTGGAGCACGTCGAGCGCCCGTCCGTGGGGCTGCTCAATATTGGCGAAGAAGCCATCAAGGGCAACGAAGTCGTCAAACAGGCGGGCGAATTGCTGCGCCAGAGCGGGCTGAACTTTATCGGCAACGTGGAAGGCGACGGCGTCTATCAGGGGCAGGCGGACGTGGTGGTGTGCGATGGTTTTGTCGGCAATGTGATGCTGAAAACCACGGAAGGGCTGGCGCAGATGTTGCGCGCGTTTTTGCGCGAAGAGTTTTCGCGCAGCCTGCTCACCCGCCTGATGGCGCTGGCCGCCATGCCGGTACTGAAAAATTTTCGCAACCGCGCCGACCATCGCCGCTATAACGGCGCTTCCATGGTGGGGCTGCGCGGCGTGGTGTTCAAAAGCCACGGCTCGGCAGACGCCTACGCCTTTGAACAAGCCATTGCGCGCGCCGCAGAAGCCGCCGCCAGTGCCTTGCCCGAGCGCATCGCTGAGCGCATGGCGGCGATGCAGGCGCTGGAACCGGCTGCGGCACAAACCGCCGAAGGGGAGAACGAACCATGAACGGCCAGCCCCGCCATGTGCGCATCACCGGCACGGGCAGCGCCCTGCCGGGAAAGCCGGTCAGCAATGCCGATTTGATGGCGCGCGGCATTGACACGTCGGATGAATGGATTGTCGAACGCACCGGCATTCGCACCCGCTATCTTGCCGAAGACGGGCAAAGCACGGTCTCACTGGGCACCGAAGCGGCGCAGCGCGCGCTGCAAATGGCCGGACGCACGGCGGCGGACATTGACCTGATTGTGCTCGCCACGTCCACGCCGGACTACATTTTCCCCAGCTCCGCCACCTTGATTCAGGACCGCCTCGGCGCGCACGCCAATGGCGCGGCCTTTGATGTGCAGGCGGTGTGCAGCGGGTTTCTTTACGCGCTGGTCACTGCCGAAAAATTCATCCGCAGCGGCTCGCACCAGCGGGCGCTGGTCATCGGCGCGGACGTGTTTTCCCGCATTCTCGACTGGCAAGACCGCAGCACCTGCGTGCTCTTTGGCGATGGCGCTGGCGCAGTGGTGCTGGAGGCCGCCGATGCGCCCGGCATTCTTGCCGGTGTGCTGCACGCCGACGGCGCGCAAAACCGTCTGCTCTGCGTGCTCGGCACGGTCTCGCACGGGCAGGTGCAGGGCGACCCTTTCTTGCGCATGGACGGGCAGGCGGTGTTCCGCTTTGCGGTCAAGGCGCTTTCCGACGTGGCGCACGAGGCATTTGCGCAAGCCGGTGTCAGTGCCGACACGGTGGACTGGCTGATTCCGCATCAGGCCAATTTGCGCATCATCTCGGCCACCGCCAAACGGCTGAAGCTGCCGATGGCGCGCGTCATCACCACTGTCGCCCACCACGGCAACACCTCGGCGGCTTCCGTGCCGCTGGCGCTGGACGAAGCCGTGCGCAGCGGGCAAGTACAAGCAGGTCACCGCCTGCTGTTTGAAGGCATTGGCGGCGGCTTTGCCTGGGGCGCGGCGCTCGTCGATTTCTGACAGGAGAATTTCACATGGCGTTTGCATTCGTATTTCCCGGCCAGGGTTCGCAATCGGTGGGCATGATGCAGGAATACGGCGACAACGCCGTCATCCGCGACACCTTCCGCGAAGCCTCGGACGCCCTCGGCCAAGACCTCTGGCAACTGTGCGCCGAAGGCCCCGCCAGCGAACTGGCGCTTACCGTCAACACCCAGCCGCTGATGCTTACCGCCGGCATTGCCGTCTGGCGCGCCTGGCGCGCGGCGGGCGGCAGTGTGCCGCAATGGGTAGCCGGGCACAGTCTGGGCGAATATGCCGCGCTGGTCGCCGCCGAAGTGCTGACGCTGACGGACGCCGTGCCGCTGGTGCGCCTGCGTGCGCAAGCCATGCAAGAAGCCGTGCCCGCCGGAGAAGGCGCGATGGCCGCCGTGATGGGGCTGGATGCCGAAGCGATTGCGCAAGCGTGCGCAGAGGCTGCGCAAGGCGAAGTGGTCAGCGCGGCAAACCTCAACGCCCCCGGCCAGATTGTCATCGCCGGCGCGAAGGCCGCAGTAGACCGCGCCATTACCGCCTGCAAGGCGCGCGGTGCGCGCCGTGCCGTGCTGCTGCCGGTGAGCGCCCCCTTCCACTGCGAACTGATGAAACCGGCGGCGGAAAAATTGCAGGCGCGCCTGCAAGACATTGCCTTTGCGGAGCCGAAAATCGCCGTGGTCAATAACGTAGATGTTGCCGTCGAAACCCGTCCCGAAGCCATCCGGGATGCCCTCGTGCGTCAGGCATGGAAGCCGGTGCGCTGGACGGAGCTGGTGCAATGGCTGGTCGCGCAGGGCGCGCAGGCGATTGCCGAATGCGGCCCCGGCAAGGTGCTGGCCGGCATGAACAAACGCATCGCCGCCGAGACGACCCATCTGGCGCTGGCCGATGCCGCCAGTCTGCAAGCGGCGCTGGCGCAGTTGAACGGATAATGACCCCCCTGAACGGAGAGCAGACGAAATGAAACTTTCCCTTGAAAACCAGATTGCCTGGGTCACGGGCGCTTCGCGCGGCATTGGTCGCGCCATCGCGCTGGAACTGGGCGGCGCGGGTGCCACGGTCATCGGCACGGCGACCACGCAAGCGGGGGCAGAGGCCATCAGCGCGGCGCTGAAAGACGCGGGCATTCAGGGCTGCGGCATGGCGCTGGACGTCACCGACGCCGACGCCTGCCAGCAGGCGCTGGCCAGCATTGAAGAGCGTTTCGGCAACGTCAGCATTCTGGTCAACAACGCCGGCATCACCCGCGACAACGTCGCCATGCGGATGAAGGACGAAGAATGGAGCGCCGTGCTGGACACCAATCTCAGCGCCGTCTTCCGCCTCTCGCGTCTGGTCATCCGCAACATGATGAAAGCGCGCAGCGGGCGCATCATCAACATCACCTCGGTCGTTGGCGCCGCCGGCAACCCCGGCCAGGCCAACTATGCCGCCGCCAAAGCGGGCGTAGCGGGCATGAGCCGCTCGCTGGCGCGTGAGCTGGGCAGCCGCAACATCACCGTCAACTGCATCGCCCCCGGCTTTATTGATACCGACATGACCCGCGCCCTGCCCGAAGCGGCGCGCGAATCGCTGCTGGGGCAGATTGCGCTGGGGCGTCTGGGGCGGGCGGAAGAAATCGCCGCCGCCGTGCTCTTTCTCGCCTCGCCTGCGGCCAGTTACATTTCTGGCGTCACGCTGCATGTCAACGGCGGCATGTACATGAGCTGAACGTGCCGTCTTGCGCGCCGTGTGCGCGAACGGATTTTTGGTAAAATATCGCCCGTTTTTTCAACCAGCCCAAAGGCAAGGAGTCCCTTCATGGAAGACATCGTTAATCGCGTCAAGAAAATTGTTGGCGAACAGCTTGGCGTGAACGAATCCGAAATCAAGAACGAATCTTCGTTCGTCGACGATCTGGGTGCTGATTCTCTCGACACAGTCGAACTCGTCATGGCGCTGGAAGAAGAGTTTGAGTGCGAAATTCCGGACGACGAAACCGAAAAAATCGCCACCGTGCAGCAAGCCATTGATTACGTTTGCGCCCACAAAAAATAAGCTGCGCTTGTCTGCAAACACCGCATTTGCAAGTCGCCCCTGCTGCCGGCACCCCATGCCGGCAGCCGTCTTTCTTCTGGCGTCTTGCGTTCATGGAACGGAGAACTGAAACGTGTCACGTCGTCGAGTTGTCGTGACCGGCTTGGGGCTGATTTCCCCAGTCGGCAATGGGGTCACCGAAGCCTGGAACAACGTTCTGGCCGGCAAAAGCGGGGTGGGGCAGATTACCCGCTTTGATACCGAAGGGTTTGCCTGCCGCATCGCAGGCGAAGTCAAAGGATTCAATGTTGAAAACTACCTGACGGCGAAAGATGCCCGCCGCATGGACGTTTTCATCCACTACGGCGTGGCCGCAGGCGTGGACGCGCTGAAAGACAGCGGTCTGGAAGTCACCGACGCCAACCGCCACCGCATCGGCGTCAATGTCGGCTCTGGCATTGGCGGTCTGCCGATTATCGAAAACACGCACGAAACCTACACCAAGGGCGGGCCGCGCAAGATTTCCCCGTTCTTCATCCCGAGCACCATCATCAACATGCTCTCGGGCACCTTGTCCATTCATCTTGGGCTGCAAGGGCCGAACATTTCCGTCGTCACCGCCTGCACCACGGGCTTGCACTGCATTGGTGTAGGCGCGCGCACCATCGCCTATGGCGATGCCGACGTAATGCTCTGCGGCGGAGCCGAGTCCACCATCACGCCGCTGGCCGTAGGCGGATTCGCCTCGGCCAAGGCCTTGTCGACGCGCAATGACGACCCCGAAGGCGCCAGCCGCCCGTGGGATATCGAGCGCGACGGCTTCGTGATGGGCGAAGGCGCGGGCGTGCTCGTGCTGGAAGAATACGAACACGCCAAAAAGCGCGGCGCGCGCATCTATGCCGAACTCATCGGCTTCGGCATGAGTGGCGACGCCTACCACATGACCGCCCCGAACACCGACGGCCCGCGCCGCAGCATGGTCAGCGCGCTGGCCGACGCAGGCGTCAATCCGGACGAAGTCCAGCACATCAACGCCCACGGCACCTCCACCCTGCTGGGCGACAAAAACGAAGTCGAAGCCATCCGGCAGGCGATGGGCGAAGACGCCGCCCGCAAGGTCGTCATCAGCTCCACCAAATCCATGACCGGCCACCTGCTCGGCGGCGCCGGCGGGCTGGAAGCCGCCTTCACCGTGCTCGCCCTGCGCGACCAGGTTGCCCCGCCGACGATCAACCTGGTGAATCAAGACCCGGACTGCCCGCTGGATTTTTGCGCCAACGAAGCGCGCCCGATGAAAATCGAAGTCGCCATGAAAAACAACTTCGGCTTCGGCGGCACCAACGGCACGCTGGTCTTCCGCCGCGTCTAGCGCGCGGCGCAACCTGCGCAAACAAACACGGCAGCCTGCAAAGGCGCCGCGTTTTTTCTGGAATCTCCCCGTCATGTATACGCCTGTGTATACGCCCGTGCATTTCCCGCTGCGCTACGTCCTGCGCCCCTCGCGCCGTGTGTTGCGGACGCTATGGGGCGCGCACGCCGCAGCCGCCTTGCCGTGGCTGTTTTTATGGCGGCAACCGTGGTGGATGCTGGCGGCCTTGCTACTCATCGCCGCCAGCCTGCGCACCAGTTTGCGCGCCGAACGCGCGCGCGCCGGCGTGGAAATGCTCTGCCATGAAACCGGAGAGTGGAGCGCCCCCGCGCTTGGTGTCGCGCATGAAACGCGCGTTCTGCCCGAACACCTGGCCGATTTTGGTGCCGTACTCTGGATGCGCTGGCGCAGCGACACAGGCCACGCGCACGCCGCCCTCTTCTGCCCCGACCATTTTGCTGATGCCGAAGCATGGCGCCGCTTCCGTCTCTGGTACCTGCACAAAAGCGCCCCCCGCGCCATCCGCGAACGGCTGGAAGAAGCCGAAGCGCAGTAGGCTGAGGAAACCACATAACCAAACCCGCCACCCGGATACGGGACGGGCGGAGTGCTTCCCCATTTGCTTTTTGCGGCGTAGAATCCCCGCCTTTGTTTCAAATGCTTTTTGCTTCGTCAAGAAGTTACATTATGCGCTTGCTGTTTACGCCCCCCCCCCCGCAGAGTAAGCCTGCTGGCAAGGCCAGCAAGCTCGCATAGCGCAGCCATCTCCCCTGACGAACGCAGCCTGCACGCGCAGCCCGTCCCCCCAGAAAGCATCCCCGCCCAAATCTTCGCTGAACGGCAAAGCGCGCCACGCGCGCCCCTGTCAACGCACACACAAACACGACGTCTGGCATCCCGCCGCCCGCGTCGTCATCTGCCTTCCCTCCACACCGTCAGACCGCGCACCGCACCCGGCGGGCATCGCCCTCAGCAGTGCCGTCTTCTAGGTCATTGTCCACTTCAATATGGGTCGGATTCCAGCGCGGACGGCGTGAAAACCATCAGTCCTTTAAACCCTCACCACTTTAAGGAGTTCTAAATGAGTTTGGTTGTCGTAGCCATCGCCGCA
>JAFSWK010000161.1 GCA_017444505.1 Rhodocyclaceae bacterium
CCGCAGCGCGGCGAGGCGGTGTGCGATTTTTGTGCCGGTGCGGGCGGCAAAACGCTGCATCTGGGCGCGATGATGCGCTCTACGGGGCGGCTGTACGCCTTTGACGTTTCTGAGCGTCGGCTGGAAAAACTGCGCCCGCGCGCGGCGCGCGCCGGTCTTTCCAATGTGCATCCGATGCTGATTGCGCACGAGCGCGATGCGCGCCTGAAACGGCTGGCGGGCAAAATGGTGCGCGTGCTGGTCGACGCGCCATGCAGCGGGCTGGGCACGCTGCGCCGCAATCCGGATTTGAAATGGCGGCAGACGCCGGAAGCGGTCGCGCGTTTGCGCGCCGAGCAAGCCAGCATTCTCGCCGCCGCCGCCAAGCTGGTCGCGCCGGGCGGGCGTCTGGTCTATGCCACATGCAGTTTGCTGGATGCGGAAAACGACGCCGTCGCCGATGCCTTTGCCGCCGCGCATCCCGAATTTGAAGCGGTGAGCGCGCAAGAAATTCTCGCCCGTCAGGGCATTGCGCTGGCCTGCGGCGAGCGCCTGCGCCTGCTGCCGCACGAGCATGACACCGACGGCTTTTTTGCCGCCGTCTGGCAGCGCAAATCATGAACGCACGCGCCGCGCTGTTCGCGTTGTGTGGCTTCATGGCGGGCATCGCGCCCGCGTGTGCGGCCAGCCACTTTGCCGGAGCAGGCGAGATTACCGCCGTCTTTGCCCCGCAAGAAGACCCGCAGGCCGCACTCGTCGAATTGATTGCCCAGGCGCGCAGCCGCATTGCCGTGCAAGCCTATGTGTTTACCAGCAAGCCGCTGGCCGAAGCCTTGATTGCCGCGCAGCGGCGCGGCGTGGCGGTGGAAGTTTTGCTGGACGCGAAAATGCACCAGCGCGGCAACGCCGCCGTGCAACGTTTGCTGGATGAAGGCGTGGCGCTGTATGCGGTTTCCAGTTTCGCCACTGCGCATGACAAGGTGATGCTGGTCGATGCCGCCGCGGGCGAGCTGTGCGCGGTGGCCACGGGGTCGTACAACTTCACCTGGTCGGCGCAGCACCGCAACGCCGAGAATCTGCTGATTGTCCGCCATCACTGCGAACTGGCCGCCCGCTACGCCGAAAACTGGCAGGCAAAGGCGCGCGAGGCCGTGCGCATCGGGCGTTTTCCGCTGGCGAAGTAAGCGCCGCAAGCTGCCCGTGCTAGACTGCGGGGCTGCCGCGCAAATTGCGTGGCGACATGAACGAACACTCAACGTTTTGCAAGGAAAGAGCATGAGCTACAACAGCATCACGAGCGGCAAGGATGTGCCCAACGACATCAACGTCGTCATCGAAATTTCCGCCCAGGGCGAGCCGATTAAATTTGAGGTAGACAAAGATAGCGGCGCGATTTTCGTCGACCGCTTCATGGGCACCACGATGCGCTACCCGATGAACTACGGCTATGTGCCGCAAACCATCGCCGGTGATGGCGACCCGGTCGACGTGCTGGTGGTCACGCCGTTTCCGCTGCCGCCGGGTGTGGTGATTCGCTGCCGTCCGGTGGGCGTGCTGAAAATGGAAGACGAATCGGGCATGGATGCGAAAGTCATCGCCGTGCCGGTGGCCAAACTCACGCCGCTCTACGAAAAGGTCAACACCACGGACGACCTGCCGGCGCTGCTGCTCAAACAGACCGAGCATTTCTTCGAGCACTACAAAGACCTGGAACCCGGCAAGTGGGTGAAGATTCTCGGCTGGGGCACGCTGGAAGAAGCCCGTCTGGAAATTCTCAACGGTGTTGCAAATGCTGCCGGAAAGTAGTAAAAATGCGTAACTGCGCGATGTCCACAAGACCGCGCGGTTCTACATCCGTCCAACCGCCCGTGCGCACTGTGCCCACGGGCTTTTTTATGGAGAAAATTATGCCGAAACTGCCCTCGCTAGACTCGTTCCTAGACTACGTTCGGGCGCGTGATCCGCATCAGCCTGAGTTTCTGCAAGCCGTGCAGGAGGTGCTGGAAAGCATCTGGTCTTTCGCCAGCCGCACGCCGAAGTACGCGGACGAAGGCTTGATGCGCCGCCTGGTGGAACCGGAACGAGTCATTCAATTCCGTGTTTCCTGGCTCGATGACGCGGGCAAAACGCACGTCAACCGCGCTTTCCGCATCCAGCACAGCAGCGCCATCGGTCCCTTCAAGGGCGGGATGCGTTTTCACCCCTCGGTGAATCTTTCCATCCTCAAATTCCTCGCCTTCGAGCAAACTTTCAAGAACGCACTGACCACGCTGCCCATGGGCGCGGGCAAGGGCGGTTCGGATTTCGACCCGAAAGGCCGCTCGGATAACGAAGTGATGCGCTTTTGTCAGGCGCTGATGATTGAACTCTATCGTCACCTGGGCGCGGATACGGATGTCCCCGCAGGTGACATCGGCGTGGGCGGGCGCGAAGTCGGCTTCATGTCCGGCATGATGAAAAAACTCTCCAACCGCGCCGACTGCGTGTTTACCGGTCGCGGTCTTTCCTTCGGCGGCAGCCTGATTCGCCCCGAAGCCACTGGTTACGGTCTGGTCTATTTCGTGCAGGAAATGCTCGCGACCAAGGGGCAAGACCTTTCCGGCAAGACGGTGACGGTCTCCGGTTCGGGCAACGTGGCGCAGTACGCCATTGAAAAAGCCCTGCAACTGGGCGCGAAAGTAATCAGCGCCTCGGATTCCAACGGCACGCTGGTGGTCAAGGAAGGCTTCACGCCCGAGCTGCTCGCCGCCATGATGGAACTGAAGAACGAGCGCCGTGGCCGCCTGTCTGCCTTCGCCGAAGAGCGCGGGCTGACCTTCCTGCCGGGCAAAACGCCGTGGCACCTGCCCTGCGACATTGCCCTGCCGTGCGCGACGCAAAACGAGCTGGATGGCGACGATGCCCGCACGCTGGTGAAAAACGGCGTGCAGTGCGTGGGCGAGGGCGCCAACATGCCCAGCACGCTGGAAGCCGTCAATGTCTTTACCGAAGCGCGCATCCTCTACGCGCCCGGCAAGGCCAGCAACGCGGGCGGTGTGGCCGTCTCCGGTCTGGAAATGGCGCAAAGTGCGCAGCGTCTGTTCTGGGAGTCGGAAGCTGTTGACCGCCAGTTGCAGCGCATCATGCGCGACATTCACGCCAACTGTGTGCGTTATGGCGAAGAAGAAAAGGGCTACGTCAACTACGTCGTCGGTGCCAACATCGCCGGCTTCGTCAAGGTGGCCGACGCCATGCTGGCGCAGGGCTTGTACTGAGCCGGCAAAACCTTGTCATAGCTCAAAAGTTCGCTCCGTTTGCCGCAGGGCAGCGGAGCGAGCCGGATAAAATGACCGCACTGACGTACTCACCGTCATTTTTACCCCGTTTACCCCGTCAACAAGAAAGGAGAACGCATTGAAAAAAGTACTGGTACCAATCAAGCGCGTCGTTGATTACAACGTCAAGGTGCGCGTCAAGGCTGACGGCAGCGGCGTGGAAACCGCCAACGTCAAGATGAGCATGAACCCGTTTGACGAAATTGCCGTGGAAGCGGCGGTGCGTCTGAAAGAAGCCGGCAGCGCCGAAGAAGTGGTGGTGGTCAGCTGCGGGATTGCCGCCTGCCAGGACATCCTGCGTCAGGCCATGGCCATGGGCGCGGATCGCGCCATCCTCATCGAAAGCGATGCCGAACTGCAACCGCTGGCGGTCGCCAAACTGCTCAAGGCGGTGTGCGACAAGGAAACGCCTGACATGGTCATCTGCGGCAAGCAGGCCATTGACGACGATTCCAACCAGGCCGGGCAGATGCTCTCCGCGCTGCTGGGCTGGTCGCAGGCCACGTTCGCTTCGGAAATCAAGCTCGAAGGCGACAAAGTGCAGGTCAGCCGTGAAATCGACGGCGGCATGGAAACGCTGTCCATCTCCATGCCTGCGGTGATTACCACCGACTTGCGTCTGAACGAGCCGCGTTTTGCGTCTCTGCCCAACATCATGAAAGCCAAGAAAAAGCCGCTGGAAACCATCAAGGCTGCGGACATGGGCGTGGATATTGCGCCGCGTCTGAAAACCTTGAAGGTGGGCGAGCCGCCTGCGCGCAGCGCTGGCGTAATCGTGGCGGATGTGGCCGAGCTGGTCGCGAAACTGAAAAACGAAGCAAAGGTGATCTGATATGGCAATCCTGATTCTGGCTGAACACGATAACCAAACCATCAAGCCGGCTACGCTCAACACCGTTGCCGCTGCCGCCAAGATTGGGGGCGAGATTCACGACCTCGTCGCCGGTTCCGGCTGCGCGGTTGCGGCGCAGGCTGCTGCTGCCATCGCCGGTGTCGCCAAGGTGCGTGTGGCGGACGCCGCGCATCTGGACGCGCAAACGGCGGAAAACGTCGCGGCGGTCATCGTCGCCAATGCCTCCGGCTATTCGCACATTCTCGCACCGGCCAGCGCCAGCGGCAAAAACGTTCTGCCGCGTGTCGCTGCCCTGCTGGATGTGGCGCAGGTCAGCGACATCGTTGGCGTCGAATCGGCGGACACCTTCGTGCGCCCGATTTACGCCGGCGGCGTGCTGGCGACGGTGCAAAGCAGCGATGCCGTCAAGGTCATCACCGTGCGTGCCACGGCCTTTGAAGCGGTCGCCGCCACGGGTGGCTCGGCTGCGGTGGAAAACGTCGACGCGGGCAGTTGCACGGGTCGCGCCACGCTGGTAAGCCGCGAGCTGACCAAGTCCGAGCGTCCCGAACTCGGCTCGGCCAAGGTCATCGTCTCCGGTGGTCGCGGCATGGGCAGCGGCGAGACCTACAAGCAACTGCTTGAACCGCTGGCCGACAAGCTCGGCGCCGCGCTGGGCGCTTCGCGCGCGGCGGTGGATGCGGGCTATGTGCCGAACGACTATCAGGTCGGGCAAACCGGCAAGATTGTCGCGCCGCAGTTGTATATCGCGGTGGGCATTTCGGGCGCCATCCAGCACCTTGCAGGCATGAAGGACTCGCGCGTCATCGTCGCCATCAACAAAGACCCGGACGCCCCCATCTTCCAGGTGGCGGACTACGGTCTGGTGGCCGACCTGAAAGACGCCGTTCCTGCACTGACGGCGGCTCTGTAAGGCGTATGGGCAAGGTGGAGCAGCAACGCGCAGACGAAGGGAAACCGCCGACATGAATCTGCCTGCTGCTCTGCTCCCGCCGCTTGCACACTGGCTGACCTTGCTGGCCATGCTGGGCGCCTTGCGTCTGGCATGGCCGCATCTTCCCTGGCGGCGGCTGCGCAGTGGCAACATGCAGTGCAATCTGCTGTTTGCCTTCTCGCTGGTTCTGGCCTTGGCCTGGAGTTTGAATGCGGGCGTCAAGCCCGGTCTGAATCTGCATCTGCTCGGTGCCATGGCGGCCACGCTGGCGCTGGGTGCGCCGTTGGCGTTGTATGCCTTCGCGCTGACGCTGGCGCTGCTTGCGGGCAATGGTGTGCTCGAATGGCAGGCGGTGCCGGTCAATTTTCTGCTCATGGGGCTGATTCCCGTTTTGCTGGCGCATACGCTGCGCCGACTGGTGGAACGCTACCTGCCCGCGCATTTTTTCATATTCATTTTTATTCTTTCGTTTTTCGGCTCAGCGCTAATCGTGATGCTGGAAGGTCTGCTAGCTTCGCTGCTGCTGGCGGGCGCGGGTGTCTATGAATTTTCCATGTTGCGTAGTGAATATCTGCCGTATTTTTTGCTGCTTGGTTTTGCCGAGGCATGGCTGAGCGGTGCCCTGATTACCCTGCTGGTGGTCTTCAAGCCCGACTGGGTGCTTGCCTTTGACGACCAGCGTTATCTTGTAGGCAAATAACTGCCTGCCAACTTGTTTTTTTCAACCCTGGAGGGAATGCCATGAGTGAGTATGTAGCACCGATGAGTGACATCAAGTTCGTCCTGCAAGAGCTGGCCGGGCTGGAAGAAATCAGCCAGTTGCCGGGTTGCGAAGATGCCTCGCTGGATACCGCCGAAGCCATTCTGGAAGAAGCGGGCAAGTTTGCCTCGGAAGTCCTCTCGCCGCTCAACCGCGTGGGCGACACCAACGGCCCGCGCTGGGACAACGGTGAAGTGACCACTTCGCCGGGCTGGAAGGAAGCCTACAAACAGTTCGTCGAAGGCGGCTGGAACGCTTTTTCGTGCGAGCCGGAATATGGTGGCCAGGGTCTGCCCAAGCTGCTGGCCACGGCGGTCATGGAAATGTGGAAATCCGCCAACATGGCCTTCGCGCTGTGCCCGATGCTGACTGCCGGCGCCATTGAAGCGCTGATGCTTTCCGGCAGCGACGAGCAGAAGAACATGTATCTGCCCAAGATGATCAGTGGTGAATGGACGGGCACGATGAACCTGACCGAGCCGAACGCCGGTTCCGATCTGGCTGCCGTGCGCACCCGTGCCGAGCCGCAAGGCGATGGCACCTACAAAATCTTCGGCCAGAAAATCTTCATCACCTACGGCGAACATGACCTGACCGACAACATCATCCACCTCGTGCTGGCGCGTCTGCCCGATGCGCCCGAAGGCGTGAAAGGCATTTCGCTGTTCGTCGTGCCGAAATTCCTGCTCAATGAAGACGGCACTCCGGGCAAGCGCAACGACGTGCACTGCGTATCCATCGAGCACAAGCGGGGCATTCACGGCAGTCCCACCGCCGTGCTGGCTTTTGGTGACAATGGTGGCGCGATTGGCACGCTGGTCGGCGAGCTGAATCGTGGTCTGGAATACATGTTCATCATGATGAACGAAGCCCGTTTCGCCGTCGGCATGGAAGGTCTGGGCATTTCCGAGCGCGCCTACCAGAAAGCCACCGAATATGCCCGCGAGCGTATTCAGGGCGCAGAGCCGGGCGTGCGTGGCGGGCCGAAAGTGCCCATCATCCGCTTCCCGGACGTGCGTCGCATGTTGCTTTCCATCCGTTCGCAAACCGAAGCCATGCGCGCGCTGGCCTACACCGTGGCCGCTGCCACCGACCGCGCCCACTGCTCGCCGGACGAAAAAGTCCGTGCCGAGAATCAGGCGTTTGTCGAGCTGATGACCCCGGTGGTCAAAGGCTGGCTGACCGAAACCGGCATTGAGCTTGCCTCTGCGGGCGTGCAGGTGCACGGCGGCATGGGCTTTATTGAAGAGACTGGCGCGGCGCAGTATCTGCGCGATGCGCGCATCACCACCATCTATGAAGGCACCACGGGCATTCAGGCCAACGACCTGATTGGCCGCAAGACTGCCCGCGATGGCGGCGAGACGGTCAAGGCCGTGCTTGCCCAGATGCGTCAGACCCTGCAAGAAGTCGCCGCCTGCAAAGAGCCGCATTTCGCCCGCATCCACAAGATGCTGGAAGAAGGCATCAATGCGCTGGAAGCCGCGATGGCCTACATCGTCGCTACCTTCAAGCCGGACATCAAGGCCGCCTCTGCGGGCGCGGTGCCCTACCTGAAGCTCTTTGGCATCGTCGCCGGTGGCTGGCTGATGGCGCGCGCCTCGGTGATTGCGCAGAAGAAACTGGCCGCCGGTGAAGGCGACGCCAACTTCTACAAGGCCAAGATTGCCACCACGCGCTTCTATGCCGACCACGTTCTGGCCATGGCACCCGCCTTGTCCCGCGTGGTCACGGAAGGCGCCGAAGGCGTCATGGCGCTGGAAGAAGACTGGTTCTAAGCCGGAACGACGCAGTTCTCACGCACACAGCCCGCGCAACGCGCGGGCTGTTTTTTTTGCGTGCGCTGAAAAGAAGCGCCTGGCGCTGCGGGCGCGCGAGGCAGGATGCCGCACAAGTTGCCAGACGTTTTGTCATGGCTTAGACTGCTTCTGTATTTCAAAGCATAACGCATGAGGTGAAACGTATGGCAAGCACTGTTTTGCAGGTTCGCATGGACGATTCGTTGCGCGCGGCGGCGGCAGACATTGCCGAGCAGCTTGGTCTTGACTTGCCTACGGTCATCCGCATGTTTCTCAAAAAAATGGTTGCCGAACGCGGTGTGCCTTTTAGCCTCAGTTTGCCGCGTGAGCCGCAACCCCAATACGCGGCGCTGGCGGCGATGCAGGAATTGGGCAGACAGGCAGCGCGCGCGGGCATTGCTGATATGACGCTGGACGAAATCAACGCAGAAATTGCCGCCGCCCGTGGCTGAACCGTTTTTTTACGCCGTCATGGACACGAATGTGTTGGTGTCGGCATTGCTCAAGCCCGCTTCTGTTCCCGGGAAAGTTTTGTCCGAGGCTTTGGTCGGGCGCTTGCTTCCCATTGTTTGCTGTGCCATGGAACGCGAATACCGCGAAGTGCTCGCGCGGAAAAAATTCCGCTTTTCTCCAGCGAAGGTGCGCGAGGTGCTGTCTGGCCTTGAACAACGTGCCATCCGCATGGAGCCGCAGGATGTTGAACGCCTGGCTGCCGATGTGCCCGACCCGAAAGATGCCCATTTTTACGCCGTTACGCTCAACGCCCGCAAAACACTGGACGCACGCCTCGTTACGGGTAACACCCGGCATTTTCCGCGCGCTTCGTTTGTGCTAACCCCGCGCGAGATGCTTGATGTGCTGGATGCCTTCCCGCCCGACGCCAAGTGAATGTGGTGCGGGCGCGTTACGCCCCGCCGCTGCGATGCACTGCCGTCACGCCGGGGATTTCGCCAATCAGGGTGAAGGCGCGCTGCATCTGGTCGATGCCGGTCACTTGCAGGGTGAAGCGCATGTGGGCGCGTTCGCGGCGGTTGTGGGTGTGGGCGGCGGTGACGTTGATTTTTTCGCGCGAGAGCACTTCGGTGATGTCGCGCAGCAGGCCGGGGCGGTCGCTGGCGAAGACTTCCATGTCGATGGCGAAGTGGGCGACGTGGTCGGGCTGGCGGTTTTGCGGGCTGTCCAGATTCCATTGCGCGGTGACGACGCGCTCGGGCGCGTTGGCGGCCAGGCGTTGAAAGTCGCGTCAGTCGGTGCGGTGGATGGAAACGCCGCGCCCACGGGTGACAAAGCCGGAAATCGGCTCGGGCGGCGCGGGCTTGCAGCAGCGCCCCAGCGTGGTCATGAGTTTGCCCACACCATGCACCAGCACTTGTCCGGCGGCGTGGCCGTGCGCGTGCGGGTGCGGATGCGCGGGGACGGGGGCGAGTTCGGGGGCAGCGTCAGCTTCGGCGGCAGGCGCGGCAACAGCTTCGTTCAAGCTGCGGGCAGCATTGACCAGCACGCGCGGGCCAATTTCGCCGCGACCGGCGGCGAGGAAGAAAATGCGCGGCGTGCGAAAGCCAAAATGCGCCGCGAGCTGTTCGATATTGGCCTGTGAAAGCCCTTCGCGCGCCAGCTCGCGGGTGACGAAGGCGCGCCCGCGCGCGTTTTGTTCTTCTTCTTCCAGATTGCTGAAATATTGACGGATTTTGGTGCGCGCGCGGCGCGTGCGCACATAGCCGAGGTTGCCCTGCATCCAGTCGCGCGAGGGGCTGCCTTCGCGCGCGGTGATGATTTCCACGCGCTGGCCGTTTTCCAGCGGCGTGTTCAGCGGCACGAGCTGGCCGTCGAGCTTGGCACCACGGCAGCGGTGCCCCAGTTCGCTGTGCAGCGCGTAGGCAAAATCAATTGGCGTGGCACCGCGCGGCAGGTCAATGACGCGCCCTTGCGGGGTGAGCACGTAGATGGTGTCGTTGAGCGTGGCGCTGCGTAGCTGGTCGACCCAGCCGGTGGCATCGCGCACGGCATCATCGCGCCAGGAAAGCAGGCTGCGCAGCAGGGCAATCTGCTCGTCATAGCTGCCGCCTTCGTGTGCGCTTTTTTCTTTGTAGCGCCAGTGCGCGGCGACGCCAAATTCGGCATGACGGTGCATTTCAAAGGTGCGAATCTGCACTTCCAGCGCGCGTCCGTCGCCGGCATAGACGGCAGTGTGCAGCGATTGATAGTTGTTGCCTTTGGGACGGCTGATGTAGTCGTCGTACTCTTCCGCGATGGGTTGCCAGAGCTGGTTGACGATGTCGAGCACGACGTAACAATCGCGCACTTTGGGCACCAGCACGCGGGCGGCGCGAATGTCGTAGACCTCGGAAAAGTCGAGGTTTTTTTGCCGCATTTTGTTGTAGATGCTGTAGATGTGCTTGGGGCGCCCGCTGACTTCGCCTTCAATGTGGGCTTCTTTGAGCTTTTGGCGCAGCGTGGCGACGGCTTCCTGTATGAAGGCTTCGCGCTCTACGCGGCGTTCATCCAGCAGCTTGGCGATGCGGTGATAGTGCTCGGGTTCGAGAAAGCGGAAGGAAAGGTCTTCCAGCTCCCATTTCAGTTGCCAGACGCCCAGCCGGTTGGCCAGCGGGGCGTAAATGTTGAGACTCTCACGGGCGTATTCGCGGCGTAGGGGCGTATCTTGCTTGCGGGCGGCCAGATAGCGCAGGGTTTGCGTGCGCGAGGCCAGCCGCAGCAGCACGACGCGCACATCCTGCGCCATGCCCAGCAACATCTTGCGCAGCACTTCCACCTGGGTTTGCGCCGTCTCGGCGGGCAATTCGGCGGCGGCCTGGGTGTGCACGCGCAAACCAATAAGACGCTTGCCGCTGATGACCAGACCGGCGACGGCTTCGCCAAAACGTTCGGTGAGTTTTTCTTGCGACCAGTCGATGAAAAAAAGCAGCGCGGCAATGCGGCTGTCGGCATCGAGTTTGAGTTCGGCGGCGATGGCGGCCATGCCCAGGGCGTGCGCAAAGAAGGGTTCGCCCGTATCCAGGGCATGGTCGGCACTGGTTTGCCGTGCCACTTCCACGGTGGCCAGCAGGCGTTCGCTTTCGGTTTCATCCAGCCCTTGAACGAGTTGTTCAAACTCGCCAGTGCGCACGACCGTCGTAACCATGGAGACAGGCGGGGCGGCGGCGCTTACAGCTTGGATTTCGAGCGCAGCTTGCGTTCGATTTCGAAGATGTAGCGTTGCAGACGGTTTTCCGCACTGCCGGGCAGTTCGACAAATTCGCAGCCGACGCGGCGGCGGATGTTGTCGTTGCGCGTGGGCAGCGCAAAACTGTTGCGCACGATGAGCTGCACGTCCACCGGCTCGGTATCGGGCAGGCGCAGCGTGCACACGGAAAGCGCGGTGTCGATGGGCAGTTCGGGAATGTCCAGCGGCATCAGCAGGGTCAGCCCGCTGATGGACAGATCAAAGACGCGCAGCCGACGGGTGACGGGCTTGCCGCCGTGGTCGGAAAAGACCACGTCGCAGGTGACTTCGTCATGCACGGGCACGGGCACGCGATAGGCGTTGCGGCGCTGGATGCGGTACAAATCTGCGGGCAGCGCACAGGTGAAGCAGGCGCGCCCGTCGTATTCGCTGCGCTGGATTTCGGACAGACGAAACTGCACCTGCACGCCGCCATCCTGCGCGCTGGCGTTGAGCTTGCCGTGGCGCAGCACCTGGCCGGTCAAGGCCGGGTCGGCAGGCAGGTCAAAGGTAATCGCGCGGCCTTCAATGCTGGAAAGCATGGACATGAACTGGCTGCCTTCCTCGTGCGGAATGGAAAGCGCGATGAACACCCGCCGTTCCAGCATACCGTCGAAAATGCCGCGAATCAGCTCGGCATTGTCGACCAGGAAACGGGAAATGTCTTCGGGATCCTGTGCTTGTGTGTTCATCCGGGAATTGCCTTTCTCATGGTGTCGTGATGCGAAACAGGCGCTGATTTTACCCTGAATCGTTTGCAATCCAGTGCTGAGGGCGTCACGCTTGCGCGCCATTTTCGGCGCCGGCAAGCCAGTGGTTGAGAATGCGCCGCGCCGCCCGCGCCAGCGCGCCGGCGTTTAGGCCGACGGGGCCGTCGTGCTGCTGGCAGAGGCTCTCGGCGGCCAGTCCGTGCAGATGGGCGGCCAGCGCCAGCGCGCCTTCTGGCGGCACGCCTTGCGCCAGCAGCGCGGCAATCATGCCGGGGAGCACGTCGCCGCTGCCAGCGGTGGCCAGCCCGGCGTTGCCGCTGGTGTGGATTTGCCAGCGACCATCCGGATGCGCAAGGATGCTGCCGCAGCCTTTGAGCAGCACGTAGGCGCGGAATTTTTGCGCCAGTTTGCGCGCCGCACCGATGCGGTCGCGCTGCACGGCGGCGGTGTCGCATTCGAGCAGACGGGCGGCTTCTGCCGGATGCGGCGTAATCAGGCAATGCCCCCGGTGAATTGCGCCGCGCGCGGCCAGGCAGAGGACAAGGCTGGCGTCTGCCGCAATCAGGTTCAGCGCGTCGGCATCAAGCACCAGCGGCAGCGGTTGTTCCAGACTCAGCAGACGGGTGAGCAGATTGACCGCCTCTTCGCTTTGCCCCAGCCCGGGGCCGATGGCCAGCACGCTGGCAATGTCGGGCAAGGTGTCGGGCGCGCGCGTCATGATTTCGGGGTAGAGCGGGTCGATGGCCGGCGCGTTGGCATCAAGCGGCGCCGCCAGCACGCGCCCGCTGCCCAGCAGCAGTGCGGCGCGCGCCGCCAGCCAGAGCGCGCCAAGCATTCCGCGCGCACCGCCCAGCACGGCCACCGTGCCGTAATCGCCCTTGTGCGAATTGGCGCGGCGCGCGGGCGGCGCGGCGGTGAGCGTGTCGCGGCAAATCAACTGTGCGCCGGGTGCCAGCAGCGCCGGGGCGTTGACATCCAGTGTCGCCAGTTGCAACTGGCCGCAGCAATCGGGGCCGTCGGCGGTGTGGCAGCCGGGTTTGTGGGCGAGGAAAGTCAGCGTGTGCGTGGCGCGGAAGGTCGTGGCGCTGGCGCAGCCGGTGTCGGCAAACAGGCCGCTGGGAATATCCAGCGCCAGTCGCGGGCAGGGCAGGGCGTTCATGCGCGCAATCCAGCTGCCCCACGGCTCGGCAATGTCGCGCGCCAGCCCGATGCCAAAGAGCGCATCGACGGCCAGCGCCCAGCCTTCGGCGGGCATCGTCGGCAGCATGGCGACTTCGCGCCCGCCCGCCTGCCACCACGCGGAATAGGCGGCGCGGGCGTCTTCGCTCAGGCGGGCAACGTCGCCGTGAAAGGCGACGGTGACCTGCCGCCCCGCCTCTTTCAGCAAACGGGCAAGCACAAACCCATCGCCGCCGTTGTTGCCCGGGCCGCAGGCAATCAGGATGGGACGTTGCGCGTCGTGGGCGGTGAGGGCGAGCGCAAAATCGACGGCGGCGCGCCCGGCGCGCTCCATCAGGGAAGCGCCGCTGAGGGGTGCGGCGCGTTCTTCCAGATGGCGGAGTTCTTCGACGGTGTACAGGGCGGTTTGTGGATTCATGATGGCTGACCCGTGGCGGAGAAAATGGCATCGAGGTCTTCGGCGCGGAAAATCTCGCTGTGGTTGGAAAGTTCGTCATCAATGCGCAGTTCGCCGCGCTCTTGGACGATGGCGCGCGCCTCGGCTTCGCCCACGCTGAGCAGCACGCGGGCGAGCTTTTCGCGCGACGGCGGTGGCGCGACGGTGAGGGGGCGCGGCGCAAACAGGCGCACGTCTTCTTCGGCAAACAGACGCGCGAGCAGCGCCGGCGCTTCCAGCGCCAGCAACTCTTCGCGGCGCACGGTGGCCGCCAGCGTGCTGATGCGCTGCCAGCCGTCGGCATCTTGTACCGGCGCTTTCGGCGGCAGCGCCTGCAAAAAGAGTGCCGCGGCGTTGGTTTCATCGGCGGCGAGGAACAAGCGCGTCGGCTGCTGTTCGGAATGTTCCAGATAATGCGCAAAGATGTCGCCCAGCGTCTCGCCTTCCAGCCCGACCAGGCTCGTCCACGGCGCTTTCAGCGCGGGCGCATCCAGCGTCAGTTGCAACTGTCCGTCGCCAATCAGCGCGCGAGCCGTCTCAGGCAACGTGGGCGGCAAGGTTTGCGCGCAGCGCGCCATCGCGCGCAGGGCAAGGTCTTGCGTGCAATCGGCCACCGCCAGGGGGACGATGCCGTGCCCCTGAATTTGCAGCGTGATGCGCCCGGGCTGCTTCAGGTTGCCGGCGATGAGGGCGGCGACGGCGG
>JAFSWK010000162.1 GCA_017444505.1 Rhodocyclaceae bacterium
ACATCGACCGGCTCTTCCTGATGCGAGCCGACCGGATGCACGACGCGCTCCTGAATCGCGCGCAGCAGTTTCACCTGCATTCCCAGCGGCAAATCGCCCACTTCGTCCAGAAACAGCGTGCCACCGTGGGCGGCCTGAAACAGCCCTTCCTTGTCGGCCACGGCGCCAGTGAAGCTGCCTTTTTTGTGGCCGAAAAATTCGCTTTCCATCAATTCCTGCGGGATGGCACCGCAGTTGACCGGCACGAACGGCCCTTGGGCGCGCGGCCCCAGGGCGTGAATCTGGCGGGCGATGACTTCCTTGCCAGTGCCCGATTCGCCGCGGATATAGACCGGCGCCTGATTGCGGGCGAGTTTTTCAATCTGCGAGCGCACCTGCTGCATGGCCTGCGAATCGCCAATCAACTGCCGCCTGCCGCGCCCCGAGGCGGCAGCGTCCGCCTTGTTGCTGCCGTCGTCCAGCTGCATGGCGTGTTTGACCAGTTCGCGCAGCGCGCCCAGTTCCACCGGCTTGCTGACAAAATCAAACGCGCCCAGCTTCATGGCGCGGATGGCCGTGTCAATGCTGCCGTGCGCAGAAATCACCGCCACCGGCAATTGCGGACAGTGGCGCTGGATGTGCAGCACCAGCTCCAGCCCGTCGCCATCGGGCAGGCGCATGTCGGTCAGGCACAGGCGGTATTTTTCCGCGTCCAGCCGCGCCTTGCCCTCGGCCACGCAGCCTGCGGTGTCACAGGTCAGCCCCATGCGCAGCAGGGAAAGCTCGATGAGCTCGCGAATGTCGCTTTCGTCGTCAATGACCAGTACGTCCCGCATGATGCCGAATCCTTATCCGTCCTGTTCCTTGCCCGGCGCTTCCCCGGCGTTCTGTTGTTCATACAGGCCGCTGAGGATGAAATGCGCGCCCGGCATGTTGCCTGCGTAATGCAGCGAGCCGCCATTGGCTTCGGCCAGTTCGCGGGCAATGTACAACCCCAGGCCGGTGCCTTTGGCCGCGCGCGTAAAGAAAGGCTCAAAGACTTTCTCGCGGTCGCTGCCAGAAATGCCTTCGCCGTCATCGACGATGTGCAGCCGCGTAAAGCGCGCGCCCGCTTCGGTAAACAAGCGTACCGAGCCGGGGCGACCGCGACAATAGCGGCGGGCATTGGTGAGCAGGTTGGAGAGAATCTGATGCAGGTGCATACGGTCGAAAATCATGCAACGCTGCTCGTCGACGCTGGCTTCATACACTTTACGCTCATTTTCGTCTTCCAGCGTCAGCTCGGTGAGAAGATTGTCAATAAAAGGCTTGAGTTGCAGCGGCTCGCCCAGGCGCTGGGTAAAACGCCCCAGCGAGAGCACTTCACGAATCAGGCGGTCGATGCGCAAGGTGTTGTCGCGCACGATGCGCAGCAGGCGCTGGTGCAGTTGCGAGGCTTCCAGGTCTTCGGCCAGCAGGTCGGTGGATTGACGGATGGCGTTGAGCGGATTGCGGATTTCGTGCGCCATACTGGCGGTCAGCCGCCCCAAGGCGGCCAGTTTCACTTGCTGCACCTCTTGCTGCACTTCTTCAAAATCGCGCAGGTAAATGAGGCTGTCGCCCTCGCTGTCGTTCTGCCACTGGGGGTCGGCATGTACACGGCGATAACGCAACATCCGCCCGGCAGGGCCAAAACGCTGCACCACGTCGCCAAAGTCGGCAGCATTGCCCTGCATCATCAGCGAGCCATCGACGTCGGCCAGCAACATGTTGCCCATCAGCTGCGAGCCAAGCAGCTCGGAGGCGCGCGGATTGGCACGCAGCACGCGCCCGTCCGACGAGACGACGACGACACCATCCTGCATGTCTTCAATAATCTTTTTGTTGATGGCTTCCTGACGGTCAAGCGCCTCACCGCGCACCAGCGCCAGCGTGGCATTTTCATGCACGCGCCGGGCAAGCATCCGGGCAATCAGCGCGACCATGAAAAAGCTGAGGCAAGCCATGCCGACTTGCCGGAAGTCGCTGTATGAGAGCAGGAAAAAATTTCGCCAGAGGGCGTCAATCAGCAAAATGGTGGAGGCAAGTGCGGCGGCAAACAGTGTCATCCGCCCTTCCACCACCAGCCCGCACGCGGCCAGATAGGCCATGATGACCAGCGACAGACCGCTGTTGAAACCGCCACTGGACCACAATACGACGCCCAGCATCAGCATGTCGCAAACGAGCTGGATGGTGATGACGCGCTCGCGCCCCAGCCGCGCCTGTGCGCCGGGAAAACCGAAGGCGAGGATGAGCACGAGGTTGGCAAACACGGTGACGGAAAACGCCATCGGCGCGTCCTGGCCGAGATTGAGCGTTTTGCCCAGCACCAGAAAAACGCCCGCCAGCAGCAGGCGCAATACGTTGAAATAGCGCTGCGAGACCAGCCGTTCCGGCTCGCTGCGCTCGCGCGGCTCTTCGTGTTCGAATGTTTCTTCGTCGTGGTTCATTGCACAGGCCCCGCCCGGCGGTGTTCCGGACAGCAATAATGACGAGCGCCTTCCCGCAGCGCTTCGGGTTCGGGCAGCAGGATGCCGCAGTGTGCGCAGGCTTTCATCGGCACACTGGCCTGCCCTGCCCGGCC